>CAYJEC010000543.1:0-2841 GCA_964369025.1 uncultured Ideonella sp.
GCCAGGATATCGTGATGTGTGACCCGGTCGTCGCGCTGCTGCGGCAGGCCGAGCAGGCTGGACAGCGCGTTGGACAGCCCGTTGAAAACCCAGACCAGCGGCTTCAGCAGTGCCGCCAGCCAGCTCATCGGGCCCACTGTCCACATTGCCAGGCGCTCAGGATCGTTCATACCCAGCCGGCGTGGCACCAGATCGGCCAGCACGATGAACAAGGCCGTGATGGTCAGGAACGACAGTCCGAACCCCAGCGACTGTGCCTGGTCGGGCCCGGTCAGCAGCCCCAGCAGGCGGGCAAAGTGCGGCGTCAGAGCGCCTTCGCCGACGATGCCGCCGAGGATGGCCACCATGTTGAGGCCGATCTGCACCGTGGTGAAGTAGTGGCCGGGGGACTCCTGCACCGCCAGCACCAACGCGGCCCGCGGCTCGCCCTCGTCGGCCAGCTGCCGCAGCTTGAGCCGCCGCGCCGCTGCCATCGAGATCTCCGCGGCCGAGAAGAAAGCGGCCACGACGATCAGCAGTGCGATCAGGAGCAGGTGGGCGGCCATGGCGTACAGGCCGGGCAAATCAGCTGAAAAGACGCCGTGCTGCGGCGTTGCCTGCAGTCAAGTCGCGCGCTTCCAGGGCCCGATAGAGCCGATCCAGTTCCAAACCGATGGCAGCGAAGGCGTGCAGGGTGATCACGGCGCCTTGGTCGTCGACCAACGTGGCGTCCAGGTCGTCCGACAGGCGGCGCGCACTGAGTTGCCAGGCCGCGAAAGGCTCGGCGGCCTCGGGCGTCTGCGGCACATCCAGGCTCAACACCAGTTCGCGCAACGCCGCGTGACCGGGGTCCTCGGCGAGGGCAGCCTGTGAGTCGAATGACAGCACCAGCATGGGTGGCGCCCCTTCCTCGGCAGCTGGCATCACCAGGCGGCCAGGCACCGCACCGGGCACAAACCCATGTCGCCCGGCGCATTGCTGGATGTAGCCCACCGACCAGGCAATCGAATTGGCCCGCAGCACGGTGGTGAGCTGGGCATCATGCTGGCTCGCAAAGCTGTCCAACTCGCGGGCGCGGGCCACGGCATCCAGCATGTCCGGGAAATCGGTCGTGGCGCCCAGTGCCTCGGCAAAGGCCTCGACTTTCTGCACGAACTCCGAGTACTCGATCTCGTTGACGGGACCATGCCGGTTGGCCATCTGCAGGCCAGCCTGAAACTCGCCGTAGCGCTGGCCCGGACGCGGCGCCTCCCACTCGGCGGTCTCGGCATTCAGGCCCTCGATGTGGAAGGGCTTGGTGCCGGCGCGGCGGCTGGCTGGCAGGTGCTGCAATGCCAATTCGCCAGTGACCGGAGCCTCCGGCGCGACAGTGGCAATGGCATCGATCAGCGCATCGACGCGCGCCAGGCGGCGTGCGGCAAAGGGGCGCGGGGTATCGGGAAGGCCGCCGTCGTCAGCGGTGCCCTGCCCGCCCATCGTGGGCTCCAGCCGCGAACTCGGGGAGGTCACTGGTTGCTGCGCCTGCCTGGGGCGTTCACGCCGCGCCGCCCACGCGCCCTGCACCACCACCGCCAGCAGGACAACCCCTGCGAGCACGGCCAGTGCAACTGTCAGCGTCATGCTCAGGCCGCCTCGGCCATCGTGACCGCGGCCTCCATGTCCACCGCCACGATGCGCGACACACCCTGTTCCTGCATCGTCACGCCAATCAGCTGTTCAGCCATCTCCATCGCGATCTTGTTGTGCGAGATGAAGAGGAACTGAGTGCCCTTGGACATTTCGCTCACCAGCTTGGCATAGCGCTCGGTGTTGGCGTCGTCCAGCGGCGCATCCACCTCATCCAGCAGGCAGAACGGCGCCGGGTTGAGCAGGAAGATCGCGAACACCAGGGCGATCGCGGTGAGCGCCTTCTCGCCGCCCGAGAGAAGGTGGATGGTCGAGTTCTTCTTGCCCGGGGGCTGGGCCATCACCTGCACGCCGGCGTCGAGGATCTCGTCGCCGGTCATGATCAGCTTGGCCTGGCCACCGCCGAACAGGCTGGGGAACATGCGGCCAAAGCCCTCGTTGACTTGGTTGAAGGTGGTCGAGAGCAGGTCTCGCGTCTCGAGGTCGATCTTGTGGATCGCGTCTTCCAGCGTATCGATGGCCTCGTTCAGATCGGCATTCTGCGCGTCCAGGAAGGTTTTGCGCTCGCTCGCGGCGCTCAACTCATCCAGCGCGGCCAGGTTGACGGCACCGAGCACGGCGATCTCGCGGTTGATCCGGTCGATCTCGCCTTGCAGACCCCAGAGCTTGACCTTGCCTTCCTCGATGCCCTGGCCCAATGCGGCCATGTCCACCTCGGCAGCGGTCAGCTGCTCCAGGTACTGTGCGCCGCCGAGCTGTGCGGCCTGGGTTTCGAGCTGCAGCTTGGTGATCTGCTCACGCAACGGGTCCAGGCTGCGTTCGAACTGCAGGCGCTGTTCGTCGGCAGCGCGCAGCTTGGCGGAGAGGTCGTCGTACTCGCTGCGGGTGGCCGCCAGCACGGCCTCCTTCTCGGACTTGATCGCCAGCGCATCCTGCAGGCCGGCCTGGGCTGCGGCGTCGTTGAAGCTGCCGAGTTCGAGCTGCAACTGCTCGCCGGCCTGGGCATTGGCCTGCACCTGCTGCGCTGCCGTCTCGATCGAGCGTTGCAGCTCGCCACGGCGTGCCCCCAGAGCGCGGGCCTGGAACTGCGCCTCCTGGGCCTGGCGCTCGATCCGGCCTATGGCGAGAACGGCCTGGTCTACTGGAGCTATGCCGAAGGCCGTCCGGACGGGACCACCAACACCGCCGTCGCCCGCGGCCGGCATCTGTTTCTCAGCGCCTCGACTTCCGTCGCAC
>CAYJEC010000544.1:0-2837 GCA_964369025.1 uncultured Ideonella sp.
GTTGACCGCATTGGTGCAGGAGGCCGTCGGTTTCAACAAGGAGCGCGGCGACTCGGTGAAGGTGATCAACGCGCCATTCAAGGTCGAAGCACTCGACAAGCCTGACAGCCTGCCGTTGTGGCAGCAACCCTGGGTGCTGGACATGGTGCGCGCCGGTGCGGTGCCCGCGGCGCTCGCCCTGGTGGCGTTGGGCCTCATCTTTGGCGTCGTCAAGCCGGCGCTCACAACCCACACGGTGGTGGCGCAGCCCGGCGCCGACGGCAAGGGGCAGCAACTGAATGCCCTGGTGGACGACGCGCCGGCGCTTCCTGGCACCGATGGCACCAGCCTGCCGGCGCTCGAGGCGCCACGCGAGAACAAGCAGCTCGAGACGGCACGCCAACTCGCCAAGGACAACCCCGCGGCCGTGGCCAACATCATGCGTGAGTGGGTCAACGGCGAAGTCGCCGCCTGATCGGAGTACAAGATGAGCGGCAAGGAAGACCAGGGCATCGAGAATGCGGCGATCCTGCTGATGTCCCTCGGCGAGGAAGAGGCAGCGCAGGTCTTCAAGCACCTGGGCCCGAAAGACGTGCAGAAGCTCGGCGAGACCATCGCCAAGTTGAAGGTGATTCCGCGCGAGCGCGTGGAGGCGGTGCTGGAGCGTTTCGCGCAGACGGCGGCCGAGCAGCACATCCTCGTTCCCGACACCGACGAATACGTCAAGGCCGTGCTGCGCAAGGCGCTTGGCGACGACAAGGCCAACCTGCTGATCGACCGCATCCTGCAGGGTTCGGACATCTCCGGCATCGAGAGCCTGAAATGGATGGATCCGGGCTCGGTGGGCGAACTCCTGCGCAACGAGCACCCGCAGATCGTGGCCGCGATCCTCGTCCACCTGGATCACGACCAGAGCTCGTCCGTGCTCAAGAGTTCGACCAGGTCGCCGAGATCCTGAAGGACTTCACCGAACGCCAGCGCAACGAGGTGCTGATCAGAATCGCCACGCTGGACGGCATCCAGCCGGCCGCGCTGAAGGATCTCAACGAGGTGCTGAGCAAGGTGCTCGCCGGCGGCGACCGCCTGAAGAAGGCATCGCTCGGCGGCGTGAAGGCGGCTGCAGAGATCATCAACATGATGGGCAGCTCGGTCGAAACCTCGGCGCTGGACTACATCCGTGAGGCCGACGGCGACCTGGCCCAGCGCATCATGGACAACATGTTCACCTTCGAGGACATGAACAAGCTGGACGACAAGGGCTTCCAGGCCGTGTTGAAGGAAGTGCAGAGCGAGTCGCTGGTCATCGCGCTCAAGGGTGCGACGCCCGAGTTGCGCGAGAAGGTGTTCCGCAACATGTCCAGCCGTGCCGCCGAGACGCTGCGCGAGGACCTGGAGTCGCGCGGCCCCGTGCGCGTTTCCGAGGTCGAGGCCGAGCAGAAGGAACTGCTGAAGGTCGTCCGACGCCTGGTCGACGAGGGCCAGATCGTGCTGGCCTCCGGAGGCGCCGATGACTTCCTCTAGGCCGAACAACGGCCCACGCCAAGTACCGCCACCGCCAGGTGGCGGAAAGCCGGCTGCCAGCTATGCGCGGTTCATCCCGCGAGAGGAACTGGCGGACTTTGCCGCATGGACGCCAGACGCCTTTGGCGACGATCTGGCACAGGCCACGGGGGCCGCCAGGCCCGCCTCGAAGAACACAGGCAAGCCGCCCTCAGAAGCTCCGCCCGCTGCGCCGCCGGAACCCACGGCCGAGCAATGGCTGGCCCGCGCGGAAGAAGCCCGCCAGCAGGGGTACGCGCAGGGTTACCGCGACGGCCTGGAGGCGCTGGAGGCCGCCAAGCGCCAATTCGCGCAGCAGATCAGTGGGCAGATGGCCCAGATCGTGGCCGCGTTCGACGAACAGACGCAGGGTCTGGAATCCCATTGGGCCGATGCCCTGGTGCAGACCGCCGTCATGCTCGCCCGCCAGGTGGTGCGCAGCGAGATCGCCCTGCGACAGGACTGCATCACGCAGGTCGCGCACGATGCTGTCAGCGCGTTGATCCTGTCCGCCCGCCACCTCCGGCTGCGCCTGAACCCGGCCGACCTGCCGCTGGTGGAGGCTGGCTGCGCCGATCTTCTGCGTGCCCGAACCGTCCTGCTTCAGGGCGACGCGACGATCGAGCCGGGTGGCTGCGTGCTCGAGTCCGATCTGGGCCAGGTGGACGCCCGCATCGAGACCCGCTGGGCCCACGCCGCAGCAGTGCTCGGCAGTGGCCAGGACTGGGCACCGGTGGCCGATGTCGAGGAGCCAGCTGAATGACAGCGCCGACCCGCGCCGAGCGGTGGCCCCGCTTCCTTCAGGACATGCGCGACTACGCGAGCCTGCCGCAACCGCTGGAGATGCAGGGCACGTTGGTGCGCGTCACCGGGTTGGTGCTGGAGGCGGCCGGTGTCAGGGCGCCTGTCGGTGCGGTCTGCGCCGTGGGCCTGCCGGGGGCGCCGTCTGTCACCGCGGAGGTGGTGGGTTTCAACGGTGACCGGGCCTACCTGATGCCCACGGGGGAAGTGCAGGGCCTGGCGAGCGGAGCCCGCGTGGTCCCGCTGCCGATCGCCCAGATCCCGCCACGCTTCGGGGTCGAGAACCACCCTTGGCGCCGAAC
The DNA here is from genome assembly GCA_964369025.1 of uncultured Ideonella sp. GTDB lineage: Bacteria > Pseudomonadota > Gammaproteobacteria > Burkholderiales > Burkholderiaceae_C > Ideonella. Next base: position 2,622 of record CAYJEC010000544.1, read on the forward strand.
CGAAGACCGGGGCCTTCATCTGCCCATGGGCGACGGCCTACTGGGCCGGGTCATCGATGCACATGGCAAGCCCATGGACCGTGGTGGCCCAATGCAGGGGATGCACAACCAGCCGATGGTGCGCCGCCCGATCAACGCGATGGACCGCGACCCGATCCGCCAGCCGCTGGACACGGGGGTGCGTGCCATCAATGCGCTGCTGACCGTGGGGCGCGG
>CAYJEC010000545.1:0-2832 GCA_964369025.1 uncultured Ideonella sp.
GGACGAATACCTGTCTGGGCACATACGCCAGAAGATCGCGCAAGCCAAGGCCGCAGGGCCTGCCTACGAGGTCAACGTGCCGGCGCTCGAAGCAGTCCTTCCCAAGGACCTCGGTCCTGCGGAAGTGGAGGCACGGCTGGGTGCGCCTTGGATACCGTGCGATGTCATTGCGACTTTTGCGACGGCCCTGGTCAACGACACAAGGAACACCATCTCGGTGGACTTCGACAAATCCACGGCAACGTGGAGCGTCAAGACAAACTCCGACCGGCTGGAGTACGCGGGCGACCGCGCGCTGCAGACCATGAAGTGGGGCACTCAGGAGCGTTGCGCTTTGGTGCTGCTTGAAAATGCACTGAACCAGCAGCCGCCCACGGTCACCATGACTGTGGACGACAAGCAAGTAGTGAACCCAACAGCGACCCTGGCCGCCCGCGAAAAGTGGCAAGCCATCCGGGACGAATTCCGGATGTGGGTCTACAAAGACGATGATCGCCGTGACCGGCTGCTTCGTCTCTACAACGACACCTTTAACCAGGTTGTCCCGAGACGTTTCGACGGCTCGCACCTTCACCTGCCCGGCATGAGCATGGTGGTGAAGCCCTATCCGCATCAGCTGGACGCCGTATGGCGAATTCTGGTGAATGGGAACACGTTGCTCGCGCACTGCGTGGGCGCCGGAAAGACGCTGACGATGATCGCGGCCAGCATGGAGCTTCGCCGCCTTGGCAAGGCCCGCAAGCCGCTGCACGTCGTGCCCAACCACTGCCTTGAGCAGTACACAAGCGAAGCTGTCAGGCTGTATCCGCAATCGCGGGTGCTGATGGCCAGCAAGGAGGACCTCACCGGCGATAAGCGCCGGACATTCGTCGCGCGGATTGCCACGGGCGACTGGGACGCGGTGATCATGACCCAATCGACTTTCGAGCGGCTCATGCTGAGCGTTGAGAAGCAACAGGAGTTCATCGACGAGCAGCTGGACGAAGCGCGGACGATGCTCTCGCTGACCGAGGACCGGGGGGCCAAACGCTCCATCAAGGAAATCGAGAAGCGCATGAAGGACTACGAGGCCAAACTGGTGCGACTGGTTGAGAGCGGCAAGGCCGACGACCAAACCGCCGTGTGGTTCGATGACCTGGGGATCGACTGGGCCTTCATTGATGAAGCCCACTCACTGAAAAATTTGGGCCGCATGAGCAAAATGCCGCGCATCGCGGGGCTGCCGAACGTCGCTTCCCAGCGTGCGTTCGATGCGTACATGAAAACCCGGCTGATCATGCGCGAGCGTGGAGGGCGGGAAGAAGGCCTGACCTACGCGACGGCAACGCCGATCAGCAACTCGCTGGCAGAGATGCACACCATGCAACTCTTCCTGCAGCCCGAAACGCTCAAGCGCTACGGCATTTATGAGTTCGACGCGTGGAGCGCGAGCTTTGGCGAGGCCGTCACTGGCATCGAGTTGGCGCCGGACGGAAGCGGCTTCAGGACCAATACCAGGTACTGCAAGTTCGTGAACCTGCCGGAGCTGATGGCCATCTTCAAAGGGGTCGCCGATATTCGCACGAAGGCCATGCTGAAGTTGCCGACACCACCGATCGAGGGCGGAAAGCCGCAGATCATGGTGGCCAAGCCGAGCGCGGAGCTCAAAGAGATCGTCGCATCGCTGGTCAAGCGGGCGGATGCAATAAGGAACCGGACCGTGAAGCCGGAAGATGACAACATGCTCGCCATCACAAACGACGGTCGGCGAGCGGCAATTGATGTGAGGATGCTCAATCCCGCGCTGGCTGGCGATCCCCAGGGAAAGCTGGCTCTGGCGGCGGAGAACATTCACAGGATCTGGAAGGAAGGCGCGCCAATGCGCGTTGCTCAACTGGTGTTCTGCGACCTGGGAACGCCTGGTGCGCTCGGCTTTTCGGTCTACGAGGAACTGAAGCGGCTTCTGGTCGGCATGGGCATCCCGCCCGAGCAGATCGAATTCGTGCAGAACCATGACAGCGACGCCGCCAAAGCGAAGCTCTTCAAGAAGGTGCGCGACGGTGCGGTTCGGATCCTGTTGGGGTCCACCCAGAAGATGGGAACCGGCACGAACGTGCAGAAGCGGCTCAAGGCCGTGCATCAGATTGACGCCCCGTGGGTTCCCTCATCGGTGGAGCAGCGAGACGGCCGTGGCGATCGCCAGGGCAACGAGTGCGAAAGCCTGGAACTCTGGCGCTATGTCACCGAAGGCAGTTTCGACGCGTACAGCTGGAACTTGCTGGACGTCAAAGCCCGGTTCATCGAACAGGTGATGACGGCTGAACAAGGACTGCGGTCTGTTGAGGATATCTCGATGACAGCTCTGTCCTACGCGGAACTCAAGGCAATCGCCTCGGGTAACCCGCTAGTCATGGAGAAAGCCACGGTAGATGCAAAGGTGCAGAAGCTGGCCCTTGCTTACGATCACTGGGAACAGGATCGCTGGCGGCTGGGTCAGCGGAAGGCCAGTCTGCAGCAACGCATGCACTGGATCAACAACAACATGCCCACCGTCGAAATGGACGCCAAGGCGGCGAAAGCCGTTACTGCAAACCCAGTGTTCGTGCCCCTTGGGGCTTATGGCACCAAGGGTGCGCAGGCTGCCACCACCACGGCCGAAGCAATAGGCATGGCCTTCAAGGCCGCTGCGCATGCGCGCAGCAATCTGCCGTTCGGTAAGGTCGGTGATTTCGAACTGGCAGTGGCGGTGCGTCTGTTGTCGGCTGAGCTCGAAATCCGGGCGCCCGGTTCAGGCCTGCGCGCGACAGCGGACCGGCCGCACATGAACGACGTGACGGGCGTTGGCATGTCGGT
>CAYJEC010000546.1:0-2823 GCA_964369025.1 uncultured Ideonella sp.
AGGATATCGAACCGGCGGTGCGCCTCGTCGATCATCTGCTCGATGGCCTTCTCGGTCATGCCGGGGTAGTGCTCCAGTTCCATCGCGCTGACGCCCTGCCCTTCGCTGCGGTCGCGAACAGTGCCGATGAAGCTGGCCACCGCGCCGACGCCTGCATTTCCTGAACGCAGGGCTGTCACCTCGGCGCCGAGGTCGAAGTCCGCGGTCTGGATGGACACCCGTGGGCCGGTCATCTTGCTCATCCGCCGGTCACCGGTGGAAAGAAGGCCAGTTCGTCGCCGTCGGCCAGCGCGGCGGCTTCATCGCACACTGCCTGGTTCAAGGCAGCGCGCAAAGCGCGGCCACGGGCCAGTGCCGCGTCAAACGGTGCCCCGCGGGCAATCAGCTGATCCCGCACATCGCCCACCCGGCTGCCGTCGGGCATGTCGACCACGGACTCCGAGCCCAGGGCCTCTCGCAGGGAGGCAAAGAAGCGCAAACGGACCTTCACTTCAGGCACCCACCAAGGCTGAAAGTGGCAGAAAGCGAACCGTGTCGCCACGTGAAATGGCCTGGCCAGGTGGGTTGTCCACCAGGCCGTCGGCCCAGACGGCGGAAGTCAGAACCCCAGAGCTCTGGTTGGGAAACAGGTCCAGGCCACCGCCTGAGTTCAATCGTGCGCGCAGGAACTCGCGCCGTTTGTCAGGCCGGGGCCAGTCGAAATCCGCCCGCAGTGCCAGGGCGGGGGGCAGCGTCGCCGGCATGCCCTGCAAGGCGCGCAGGACGGGTGCCACCGCGAGCAGAAAGGTCACAAAACTGGACACCGGATTGCCAGGCAAGCCCATGAAAAGAGCCTCGCCGACGCCCGGCTCGCCCCGGCGCACTGCGCCGAAAGCCAAGGGCTTGCCCGGCTTGATGGCCATTTGCCACAGATCCAGTCGGCCCTCGGCCTGAACGGCCGGTTTCAGATGGTCTTCCTCCCCGACCGAAACGCCGCCGGAGGTGATGATCAGGTCGTTGCCTCGGGCGGCCTGGCGCAGTGCAGCGCGTGTCGCATCGAGCCGGTCGGGGACGATGCCCAGGTCCTCGACCGTGCAGCCGGCAGCTTCGAGAAGCGCGCGCAGCGTGAAGCGGTTCGAGTTGTAGATGGCTCCAGGCGGCAAAGGCTCGCCCGGCATCACCAGTTCGTCGCCGGTGGAGAACAGGCCCACACGGGGCCGGCGCACGACCTGCAGGCTGGCCGCACCCACCGAGGCGGCCAGCCCCAGCGCCTGGGGCGTCAGCCGCATGCCCGCAGCCAGCACGGTACTGCCGCACTGAACGTCCTCGCCGCGACGTCGGATCCACTGCCCGGGGTCGATCAATACCTGGACCCGAACCTGGGGCGGGTCGCCGACGGTCAGTTCACACTGCTCCTGCATGACCACGGTGTCGGCCCCGGCCGGAATCGGCGCCCCGGTGAAGATGCGGGCCACCGTGCCAGGCTGCAGTGTGGTGCCGACTGAACCGGCCGGGACGCGCTGGCTGACCGGCAGCGACGCATCGGCGGACAGGTCGGCCGCACGCAGCGCATAGCCATCCATGGAACTGTTGTCGGCGGGCGGCACATCCAGCACGGAAACCACGGACTGCGCCAGCACGCGGCCAAGCCCGCCAGCCGTTGGCAGGAATTCCGTGTCGGTGAGGCGCCGCTCGCTGGCCACCGCCACGAGGCGAGCGAGCGCATCGTCGAGCGGCATCAAGGGGGCACGCGGGGTCGGGGTCGTCATGTCGCTAGCGTACCCGGATGGGCCGGGCCGGTCAGGCGGGCGCGGCAATGTGCTGCGCGATGTAGGCTTTGACGCGGGCGGTATCCGGCGGCATCACCGTGAAGCGCTTGGGCAGCGACTCGATGCCCTCCAGCCCGGCAGGCCGCTCCGGCTCGCGGCCCAGGGCCTCGCGGATGGTCTCGGCAAACTTGGCAGGCAAGGCTGTCTCCAGAACGATCATCGGAACGCCGGGCTCAACCCGCTCGGCGGCCACCTTGACACCGTCGGCCGTGTGGGTGTCGATCATGGTGCCGTGCATCTCGAAGGTGTGCCGGATCGTCGTCAGGCGGTCGGCATGGGTGCTCTTGCCGGACTGGAAGCCAAACGTCTGGATGCGGGCGAACTCGTCCGCCGAAAGGTGGAAGGCGCCCTGCTTCTCGATCTCGTCGGCAAACAAGCGGCGGGTGCGCTCCCCGTCCCGCCCCAGCAGGTCGAACACGAAGCGCTCGAAGTTGGAGGCCTTGGAGATGTCCATCGACGGGCTGGAGGTCTCGTGGGTCTCGGCGCCCTTGCGCACCCTGTAGCTGCCGGTACGAAAGAACTCGTCGAGCACGTCGTTCTCGTTGGTGGCCACCACCAGGTGCTTGATCGGCAGGCCCATCATGCGGGCCACGTGGCCAGCGCAGACATTGCCAAAGTTGCCCGAGGGCACGGCAAAGCTGACCTGCTCGGTGTCGTGCTTCGTGGCCTGGAAGTAGCCAGCGAAGTAGTACACAACCTGAGCCAGCAACCGAGCCCAGTTGATCGAGTTGACCGTGCCGATCTTGTGCGCGCGCTTGAAGGTCAGGTCATTGGACACCGCCTTGACGATGTCCTGCGCATCGTCGAACACGCCCTCGACGGCGATGTTGTGGATGTTGGCGTCCTGCAGGCTGAACATCTGGGCCTGCTGGAACGGGCTCATGCGGCCGTTCGGGCTGAGCATGAAAACCCGCACGCCGCGCTTGCCGCGCATCGCGTACTCGGCCGCGCTGCCCGTGTCGCCCGAGGTGGCGCCCAGGATGTTCAGTTCCTCGCCTCGCCTGGCCAACTCGTA
>CAYJEC010000547.1:0-2823 GCA_964369025.1 uncultured Ideonella sp.
ATCTCAGCTGAGCAGGCGCGGGCCGATGCGCGCGCGCGAGCCGATGCTGAGCGGCAAGAGCGGCAGGCACGCGACGCTGCCCTCAAGGCCGCTGAAGCGGAGCGTCAGGCAGCGGAGTGGCCCGGTAGGGTCGCGGCATTTCGATCCGCCATGAAGTCAGGTGATCGCTGCGAGTGGAGGCCGGCCACCCCAGTGTCCGTCGGCCCGCTGGTCGGCGTTGTCGTCCGGATCGAAGGCGCGATGTAAGCGTCCGGCGAAGTCATCTTGACGCCGGCGAATGGCCTCAGTGTGCGGACGTCAGCGGCTTCCAGCGGTGCGGCAGGAGTTCCTCGACCCGGCTGGCCGGCTGGGTCGGCAGCCGCTCCAGCACGTCCTTGAGGTAGGCGTACGGATCGTGGCCGTTGATCTTGGCCGAGTGCACCAGGCTCATGACTGCTGCGGCCCGCTGGCCCGCACGCAGGCTGCCGGCGAACAGCCAGTTTGACCGCCCGATGGCGATCGGCCGGATCTGGTTCTCCACCCAGTTGTTGGAGATCGGCACGTCACCGTCGCCGATGTAGCGCGTCAGTGCCTGCCAGCGCTTCAAGCTGTAGTCGATGGCCTTGGCGGTGGCCGACCCTTCGGGCACACGCTGTCGCTGCGCCAGCAGCCATTTGTGCAGTGCCGATGCGACCCGGCGTGACTTGCGCTGTCGAAGGCGTTGTCGCTCTTCGGCCGTGGCGCTGGCCACCTCTTCCTCGATCCTGAACAGCACCTGGAAGTACCGCAGTGCCTGCTCGCCAAGCTTGCTGCCGTGGTTGGCCCACAGCTCATGGAACCTGCGTCTGGCGTGCGCCATGCAGCCCGCTTCGGTGACGCCTCGCTCGAACGTGGCCTTGTAGCCCGAGAACCCGTCGGTCACCAGCGTGCCGGTCCAACCTTGCTCGCCGGCTGGCGCGTTGTCCTGTCGCAGGAAGGTACGCACGTTCTCGCCGCTGCGGGTCTCGGCGAAGTTGAACACCACCGCCTTCGTTTCGTTGAAGCTGCTCGTGCAGTAGGTCCAGACGTAGGCCTTGTGGGTCTTCTTGTTGCCCGGCTTGAGCATGCCCACCGGCGTCTCGTCGGCGTGCAGCACGCCGTGGCGCAGCAACTCGGCCGACAGCGCCACCACCAGCGGCTGCAGTTGTGCACCGCACTCGCCCACCCACTGCGCCAGCGTCGAGCGGGCGATCAGCATGCCCGCCCGCTCGAAGATGCGCTCCTGGCGGTACAGCGGCAGGTGGTCCAGGAACTTGGCCACCAGCACCTGGGCCAGCAGGCCTGCAGTGGGGATGCCCTTGTCGATGACGTGCGCGGGCACCGGCGCCTGCACCAGTGTTTGGCAATGCGCGCAGGCCCACTTGCCGCGCACGTGGCGCTCCACCGTGAACACGCCCGGCTCATAGTCCAGCCGCTCGGCCACGTCCTGGCCGATGCGCTTCATCGCGCAGCCGCAGGCGCAGGCCGTGGTCTGCGGCTCATGGTGCACGTCGCGGCGCGGCAGGTGCGGCGGCAGCGGCTCACGCTTGGGCTTGTGCTTGGCCTTCTTGTCCTTCGCGCCCTGGTCGGCTTCGGCCTGCTCTATCTCGGCTGCCAACTGCGCGATGTCGCTGTCCAGCGTCTCTTCGAGCAGGCTCTTCTGCTCGGCGCTCATGCCGGCGCAAAACTTCTCGCTGCTCAGGGCGTACCGCAGCCGCTTGAGGATCGCGTTCTCGTGGGTGAGCTTGTCGATCAGTGCCTGCTTGAAGGCGACCTCACGATCCCGGCGCGCCAGCAACTCGTCCTTGGCCGCCACCTCGGCCATCAAGGACAGCAGCGCTTGCCGCATCTGCTGCGGGTTCAGGGCGTCCAATGGCTGCTGCGCGATCACAGGGTGTGATCGTGCCGGCCATCGCCAGCACGGTCCATTGGCAGTATCGGCAATTGCGCGGTGCTACAGCACCCGGATGACGCCGGCCTCGCCGATGCGATGCCATGGGAGGCCCAGCACCAGGGCATCGAACTGTGCCCGGCTGAGGGCAGCCGTCTCCGCGCCTTCCTGTGGCCAGGTGAACTTGCCACCGTTCAGGCGCCGCGCGGCCAGCCACACACCGACGCCGTCATGCACCAGCACCTTCATGCGGTTGGCACGCCGGTTGGCGAACAGGTACGCGTGATGCGGGCGGGCCTCGCCGAAGACGTTGACGACGCGCGCCAGGGCCGACTCCGTGCCAGCGCGCATGTCCAGCGGCTGCACGGCCAGCCACACTGCCTCGATGCGGATCACCGCAGCAGCTCCCGCATCCAACCCGCGCACTCGGCGGCCGCGGCCATTGGCCAGGCCACCGTGATCGTCGTCGCGCCGCGGCGCACGTCGATGCGGATCTCGCCGGCCGGTGTGACCGGCTCGGGAAGCTCGACAGGGACGAACGTCGATGCAGCAGGCGCAGCCTTGGCCAGCGCCTTGGTCGGTGGCATCTCGGCCTCGCGCACCCAGCGGCGCAGCAGGTTGGCGTTGATACCGCGTGCCAGGGCCACCGACGCCATCGACATGCCAGGCCGCGACGCCGCAGCCACAGCGTCGGCCTTGAATTCATCGCTGTGCAGCCGTCGCCGCCGACGGCATGCGGCGGGGAGCGCTTCGATAGTGTCCACGTGTCCACCAAGAGTTGAGGTGGACACAAGCATCCTTTGCTCCTCCGCGCAGTTCAAGATGACTTCGCCGGACGCTTACGGATCACGCACAACGAGCACGGTGCCTTCGCCTCGCGCGGCGTGCAAGGCCAGACCGTCTACATCGAACCGAAGGCCCAGATGGTGATCGCG
>CAYJEC010000548.1:0-2817 GCA_964369025.1 uncultured Ideonella sp.
CAGCACATCATCATCGCGATCTTCGTCATCGGCATCGTGGGCCTGGCCCTCGAACAGTTCCTAATGGCCATCGCCCGCCGGTTCTCGTTCGACGCCTGAGGAAGACACATGAACCCCTTCATCGAAGTCCAAGGCGCCGAGGTCGTTTTCACGACCGGGAAGGGCCCCTTCCACGCGCTGCGCGATATCCAGCTACAGGTTGCCAAGGGCGAGTTCGTCACACTGATCGGGCACTCGGGCTGCGGCAAATCCACGTTGCTGAACCTGATCGCCGGGCTGCTGCCTCCCACCGCCGGTGTGCTGCTGTGTGACAACCGCGAAATCGCCGCCCCCGGCCCCGAGCGGGCGGTGGTCTTCCAGAACCACTCGTTGCTGCCCTGGCTCACCTGCTTCGACAATGTCTACCTCGCTGTCGAACGAGTATTCGCGGCCACCGAGCCCAAGGCCCGGTTGAAGGAGCGGACCCATGATGCCCTGGATCTCGTCGGCATGGGCCACGCCACCCACAAGCGGCCTCACGAGATCTCCGGCGGCATGAAGCAGCGGGTGGGCATTGCGCGCGCACTGGCCATGGAGCCCAAGGTGCTGCTGATGGACGAACCCTTCGGCGCACTGGACGCCCTCACCCGCGCTCACCTGCAAGATGAGTTGCTGAAGATCGTCGCGCGCACCAAGAGCACCGTGGTAATGGTCACGCACGATGTGGACGAGGCCGTGCTGCTGTCGGATCGCATCGTGATGATGACCAACGGCCCGGCCGCCACCATCGGCGAGATCCTGCTTGTGACGCTGGCCCGCCCGCGCGACCGCGTGGCGCTGGCCGAGGACTCGGACTACGTGCATGCCCGCAAGGCGGTGATCGACTTCCTCTACACACGACACGCGCACGTGGAGAAGTTCGCGGCCTGACCGCCAACGCGCCCCGCTTCCAGAACCCACGGCGCGCCGTCCGCTGGCGCAGCTGCGCCCAGGAGTAGACGATGAAAAGAATGCAACTCGTCCTGATCGGCAACGGCATGGCCGGTGTGCGCACGCTCGAAGAGCTGCTGAAGATCGCGCCGGACCTGTACGACATCACCGTTTTCGGTGCCGAGCCCCACCCGAACTACAACCGCATCCTGCTGTCGCCGGTGCTGGCGGGCGAGCAGACGGTGGGCGAGATCATCCTCAACCCGCTCTCCTGGTACGAGGAACACGGCATCACGCTGCACCTGGGCAAGAAGGTCGCCAAGGTCGACCGGGTGAAGCGCCTGGTGATCGCCGAGGACGGCACCACGGCCGCCTACGACCGGTTGCTGATCGCCACCGGCTCCAACCCCTTCATCCTGCCGGTGCCGGGCAAGGACCTGGACGGCGTGATCGCCTACCGCGACATCGCCGACACCGAGACCATGATCGAGACCGCCAAGACCCACCGGCATGCGGTGGTGATCGGCGGCGGCCTGCTGGGCCTGGAGGCCGCCAACGGCCTGATGCTGCGCGGCATGCAGGTGACCGTGGTGCACATCATGCCGTGGCTGATGGAGCGCCAGCTCGACGACGTCTCCGGTGGCCTGCTGCAGAAGTCGCTGGAAGCGCGGGGGCTGAAGTTCCTGATCGGCGCGCAGACCCAGGAGCTGCTCGGCTCCGACAGCGGGCGCGTCAGCGCCGTGCGCTTCAAGGACGGCATCGAGGTGCCGGCCGACCTGGTGGTGATGGCCGCCGGTATCCGCCCGAACACCGCGCTGGCCGAAAGCATGGGCCTGCTTTGCAACCGCGGCATCGTGGTGACCGATACCATGCAGACGGTGACCGACCCGCGCATCTACTCGGTGGGCGAGTGCGCGGCGCACCGCGGCATCGCCTATGGCCTGGTGGCCCCGCTGTTCGAGCAGGGCAAGGTCTGCGCCACCCACCTGGCCGAGTTCGGCATCGGCCGCTACACCGGCAGCCAGACCAGCACCAAGCTGAAGGTCACCGGCATCGACCTGTTCTCCGCCGGCAACTTCATGGGCGGCGAGGGAACGGAAGAGATCGTGCTGTCGGACCCGATGGGCGGCGTCTACAAGAAGCTGGTGCTGAAGGACGACAAGCTGGTGGGGGCCTGCCTGTACGGCGACACGGTGGATGGCAGCTGGTACTTCAAGCTGCTGCGCGAAGGCCGCACGGTCAGCGACATCCGCGACCGGCTGATGTTTGGCGAATCGAACATCGGCGACACGGGCCACGAGGGCCACAGCAAGGCCGCCGCGATGGCCGACACCGACGAGGTCTGCGGCTGCAACGGCGTCAACAAAGGCACCATCTGCAAGGCCATCAAGGACAAGGGCCTGTTCACGCTGGAGGAGGTGCGCAAGCACACCAAGGCCAGCGCCTCCTGCGGCTCGTGCACCGGCCTGGTCGAGCAGCTGATCATGTTCACCGCCGGTGGCGACTACTCCGCCACGCCGAAGATGAAGGCGCTGTGCGGCTGCACCGACCTGGGCCACCAGGCCGCGCGCGACGCGATCCGCGAGCAGCACCTGACCAGCATCCCGGCCACCCAGGCGGCCCTGGGCTGGAAGACTCCCAATGGCTGCGCTAGCTGCCGCCCGGCGCTGAACTACTACCTGATCAGCACCTGGCCGAAAGACGCGCAGGACGACCCGCAAAGCCGCTTCATCAACGAGCGCTCGCACGCCAACATCCAGAAGGATGGCACCTACTCGGTGATCCCGCGCATGTGGGGAGGCGAGACCACGGCCAGCGAGCTGCGCCGCATCGCCGACGCGGTGGACAAGTACAAGATCCCCACCGTCAAGGTCACCGGTGGCCAGCGCATCGACCTGCTGGGCGGGA
>CAYJEC010000549.1:0-2812 GCA_964369025.1 uncultured Ideonella sp.
ATACCGTTGTTCGAGCGGCCCTACGACGCCTGGGGCGAGGCGTTGCGGCGCTCGCCCGCCGAGGTGCTCGCCACGCTGCAACGTTGGTTGCAGCAGGGCACGCTGCGCCGCTTTGGCGCGATCGTGCGCCACCATGAAGCTGGTTTCTCGCACAACGCAATGACGGTGTTCGACGTGCCTGATGCGCGGGTCGACGCCTGCGGTGCCGCGCTGGCGCGCCAGCGCGGCGTGACCTTGACCTATCGGCGCGAACGCGCCCAGGGTTGGTCCTATAACCTCTACTGCATGGTGCACGGCCGCGACCGCAATGCGGTGCGCGCGGCGATCGCCACCGCCATCGAACGCTGTGGGCTGGCCGCTCATCCGCACGAGGTCCTGTTCAGCCGCCGCCGCTTCAAGCAGGTGGGTGCCCGCTATTTCGGCGCCCTCTGCGAGGGAGTGGCCGCATGACGCGAGCAGACATCTTGCCTGGCCTTGATCCTGGAGATGCGCGGTTGATGGCACGGCTGCACGGAGACCTGCCGCTCTCCGACCACCCGTTCGCGACGGTCGGCGCTGAGATCGGCATGGACGAAGACGAGGTGATCGAGCGCCTGCACCGCTTGCTGGCCCAGGGCGTGCTCACGCGCTTCGGCCCGCTGTTCCAGATCGAGCGCGCCGGCGGGCGCTTCGTGCTCGCCGCGCTCGAGGTCCCGGCGGCGCGCTTCGACGAGGTGGCTGCGCTCGTGAATGCGCTGCCCGAGGTTGCCCACAACTACCAGCGCGAGCATGCCTTCAACATGTGGTTCGTGGTCGGAGCCGAGACGCCCGCGCAGGTCGACGCAGTGTTGTCCCGGGTGACCGCGCTGACCGGCTTGCCGGTTCACGCGTTCCCGAAGGAGCGTGAGTACTTTGTCGAGTTGCGCCTGCCGATCCCCGGCGCATGAAAGGGGGCGTTCATGGCACTCGATGACTTCGACCGCCGTTTGATCGGTGCCACCCAGAGCGGCCTGCCACTGGTGCCGCGGCCCTACGAGGCGGTCGGCGCGGTGCTCGGCGTCAGCGGCGAGATGGTGCGCGAGCGCTTTGCCCGGTTGCTCGCCAGCGGGCTGGTGCGTCGCATCGGTGCCGTCCCCAACCACTACCGGCTCGGCTACGCCGCCAACGGCATGACCGTGTGGGACGTGGACGATTCGCGGGTCGACGAACTCGGTGCCCAGGTGGGGGCCCTGCCTGGCGTGAGCCACTGCTACCGCCGGCCGCGCGAGCTGCCAGCGTGGCCCTACAACCTGTTTGCGATGCTCCACGGCCGCTCGCGAGACGAGGTCGAACGCCAGCGCGAGCAACTGCGTGCCCTGCTTGGCGACGCCTGCCGGGCCGACGACGTGCTGTATTCCACCGCGATTCTGAAGAAGACAGGCCTGCGCCTGTCGGGAGACTGAACCCATGTTCCGCATCAGCCAGTTCATGCGCCTGATCGCCGACGCCGAGCGCCGTGGTGTGATGGCCGACGCGCGCCCCGCCAAACCGCCCGGTCCCGTCGTGATCTGGAACCTGATCCGCCGCTGCAACCTGACCTGCAAGCACTGCTACGCGCTGTCGGCTGACCACGACTACGCCGGTGAGCTGTCGAGCGCAGAGGCCAGCGCGGTGATGGATGACCTGAAGGCGTTCAAGGTGCCGGTGCTGATCCTGTCGGGTGGCGAGCCGCTGCTGAGACCGGACCTGTTCGAGATCGCCGCGCGTGCCAAGGCGATGCGCTTCTACGTCGGCCTGTCGACCAATGGCACGCTGATCGACGCGGCCATGGCGGACCGCATCGCCGCCGCCCGGTTCGACTACGTGGGCATCAGCCTCGACGGGCTCGCCGCCACGCACGACAAGTTCAGGCGCATGGCGGGTGCGTTCACGAAGAGCCTGGCCGCCGTGCGGCTGCTGCGCCAGCGCGGCGTGAAGGTCGGCCTGCGTTTCACGATGACCGCGCTGAATGCACACGATCTGCCCGCTCTCCTGCAGCTGATGCGCGACGAGCAGGTCGACAAATTCTATTTCTCGCACCTGAATTACGCCGGCCGCGGCAACATCCACCGCGCCAAGGATGCGCGGTTCGCCGCCACGCGCGAGGCGCTGTATCTTTTGTTCGAGCGCGCCTGGCAGGCCGCCTGGGAAGGGCGCGACGAGGAGTACGTCACCGGCAACAACGACGCCGATGGCCCCTACCTGCTGCAATGGGTCGCTGCCAGCTTCCCACAGTGGCAAGGCGCCCTGCGATCGCATCTCGTTGCTTGGGGCGGCAATTCGAGCGGCGTCAACGTGGCCAACATCGACAACCTCGGCAACGTGCACCCGGACACGATGTGGTGGCACCACACCCTGGGCAATGTGCGCGAGCGGCCGTTCTCGGCGATCTGGTCCGACACCTCCGAACCGTTGATGGGCGGGCTGAAGACGCGCCCGCGGCCGGTCGAGGGCCGCTGTGCGTCATGCATGCACCTCGACATCTGCGGTGGCAACACGCGCGTGCGTGCGCAACAGATCACCGGCAACCCTTGGGCCGAAGACCCGGGCTGCTACCTGGGCGACGCCGAGATCGGCTTGAAGCCCGACACCGTCGCATCGCCTCGCCCGATGCGCATCGAGATCACCCCTTTCGCACATGTTGCCCACTGAAGTGAAACTGCGGTCTCCTGCAGGGCTGGAACCGCGACAGTCTGGGTTCGGTCCGTTGCGACCGTTGCGGGCCTCGTCCCGGCTGCCAGGCTCACGCGCGCGGAGGTCGGCGCGTGGCAGGCGGTCCGGGCATGCGTTCTCCGGTCCACGCTCGCGGGCCACC
>CAYJEC010000550.1:0-2811 GCA_964369025.1 uncultured Ideonella sp.
CAGGACATCCAGCCCCGCCTGATCCGTTTCGGCTACGGCCTGAACGAGCAGAGCAACCAGGGCCTCGCGGTCAAGCTCTTCGCCGAGCAGGTCGAGAAGGCCTCGGGCGGCAAGATGAAGGTGCGCGCCATCGGCGCCGCCGCGTTGGGCCCAGACACCCAGATGCAGCAGGCGCTCATCGGCGGTGCCCAGGAGATGATGGTCGGCTCCACCGCCACCTTGGTGGGCATCACCAAGGAAATGGCGCTGTGGGACACGCCGTTCCTGATCAACAACGGCAAGGAAGCCGACGCTCTGCTGGACGGCCCGGTGGGCCAGAAGGTGATCGCCAAACTGCCCGAGAAGGGCCTGGTGGGTCTGGTGTATTGGGAGAATGGGTTTCGCAACCTCACCAACAGCAAGCGCCCCGTCACCAAGTTGGAGGACCTGGACGGCATCAAGCTGCGGGTGATGCAGAACAACGTCTTCCTCGACAGTTTCAAGACCCTGGGCGCGAACGCCGTGCCGATGCCGTTCTCGGAGTTGTTCAGTGCGCTGGAGACCAAGACAGTCGACGGCCAGGAGAACCCTTTCAACACCATCCTGTCGAGCAAGTTCTTCGAGGTGCAGAAGTACCTGAGCGTGACCAACCACGTCTACAGCCCGTGGATCGTGCTGGTCAGCAAGAAGTGGTGGGATGGATTGTCGAAGGACGAGCAGAAGGTGCTGATGGATGCGGCACAGGTCAGCCGAGATTTCGAGCGCAAGGACACCCGCGAGGAGGCCGGCAAGGCGCTGGCCGACCTGAAGGCCAAGGGCATGCAGATCAACGAGCTCTCGCCCGCCGAATCCGCCCGCATGCGCGACAAGCTGACACGCGTGAACGCCAGCATCGCCGCCAACGTGGGCATGGATCTGTGGAACGAGACCCAAGCCGAACTGGGCAAGATCCGCGCGCGCAAGTAGGCACAGCGGAAACCTCCCCGCCGGCACACCGGTGGCCGGCGGCCACATCGCGGGCTGGCTGGACAGCGCTCAGCCGAAGCCGGTCACCTGAAGCCGGTCACCTGAAGCGGGTCAGCCGAGCGCGAGGATGCGCTCGGCCATGCGCGCTGCCGCTCCGCGGTGAGAGGCCGCCATGCCGAGCGCGGCCGTCACGGCACCGGCCCGGGCCGGCTCGTCGGCCAGCAGCACGCGCATGCGCTCGAGCGCCTCGGCCCACCCGCTCACCTGCCAGGCGGCACCTGCTGCCAGCGCCTGGGACGCGGCCTCTGCAAAGTTGAATACCGAGGGGCCTAGCAGCATCGGGCACCCGCAGGCCGCGGCCTCGATGAAGTTGTGCGCCCCCAGCGGCCGGAAGCTGCCACCTTGGAGGCCCAGATCCGCCAGGCCGTAGTACAACGCCATCTCGCTGACGCTGTCGCCCAGCCACACATCGGCAACATGGTCGTCAGACACTGGCCCGGACTCGCCCCAGGCACTGCGCCGTCGCAGTGACAAGCCGCGCGCCTCGGCCAAGCTGGCCACCTCGTCAAAGCGCTGCGGATGGCGCGGCACCACCAACAGCAAGGGCCGCGGCCGGGGCAACTCCTGCCAGGCCTCGAACAGATCAGCCTCCTCGCCTTCGCGGGTGCTGGCAGCCACCACCACCTGGCGTCCTGTCGCGGCCCGCCACCGCCGGCCTTGTGCAAGCTGCGCGGGGTCGGGCAGCAGGTCGTACTTCAGGTTGCCGCAGACCTCTACGTGCACCACGCCAGCGGCCTTCAACCGATGGGCGTCCGCTTCGCTCTGCGCCAGCGCCACACTCAGCGCCTGCGCCGCCGGCTCGAGCAGCGCTGCCAGCCGGTGGCCCTTGGCAGCGCTGCGTTCCGACAGGCGGGCATTGGCCAGCACCATCGGCACGCCAGCGCGAGTGGCCTCGTGCAGCAGGTTGGGCCAGACCTCGGTCTCCATCAGCACGCCGATTGCCGGGCGGTACCGCCTCAGGAAGCGCCGCACTGCGGCCGGTGTGTCGTAGGGCAGCCAGGCCTGGTGGTCGCCCGGTGTCATCAGGGACGCACCTGCCGCACGGCCCGTTGCCGTGCCATGGGTGAGCAGCAAATGCAAACCGGGGCGCGCCGCGCGCAGCGCGTCGATCAGTGCCGCTGCCGCCCGGGTCTCGCCCAATGACACCGCATGGATCCACAGGGGGCCAGCGGGAAGCTGCGCCTTGCCGTGGCCCAGCCGCTCAGGCAAGGCCTCTCTGTAGCCGGGCTCGCGGCGACCCCGCCACCAAAGCCGCGCCAGGTAGAACGGCGTGGCCAGGTGAAGCAGGCTGGTGTAGGCGGCGCGTGCCAGCGCCTTCTTCATGGGGTGCTCAGTGCGCGGCGGCGGCGAACTGGGCATCCGGCTTGACTTCGCGCAGCGCGGCCATGAAATCCTTCTCGATGCGGTGCAGGGCCTCCGGGGTGTGGCCCTCGAAGCGCAGCACCAGCACCGGCGTGGTGTTGGAGGCACGAACCAGGCCGAAGCCATCCGGGTAGTCGGCGCGCAGGCCGTCGATGGTGCCGATCTCGGCGCCCGGGAACTTGGCGGTCTGCTTCAGCTTGTCGATCACGGCGTGGGGCTCGCCCTCGGCGCAGGGCACGTTCAACTCCGGGGTGCTGAAGCTGGTGGGCAGGCTGTTGAGTACCGCGCTCGGGTCGGCCGAACGCGACAGGATCTCCAGAAGGCGCCCGGCCGTGTACATCGCATCGTCGAAGCCGTACCAGCGCTCGGCGAAGAAGATGTGGCCCGACAGCTCGCCGGCCAGCGGCGCGCCGGTTTCCTTCAGCTTGGCCTTGGCCAGCGAAT
>CAYJEC010000551.1:0-2809 GCA_964369025.1 uncultured Ideonella sp.
CATGCAGGGGCCGGCGCGAGATGATGAGATCCACATCCACCCGATCAATCGCACTCATCTCGTGGTCCGGCATCAGCCAGACCTCCAGCGAGGCCTGCAGTTTCTGCAATTGCGGCAGGCGGGGCAGCAACCAGCCATGGGCCACGTCGGCCGGGCACGCCAGCAACAGCGAGGCCTTGTTGCGGTAGGGCTCGATGCGGTCAAGTCCCTGCTTCAACCGCTGCAACGTTTCGCGCGTGGTGGCAAGCAGCAGTTCACCGGCGCCCGTCAACTTGACGCCATGACCCTGTCTGATGAACAGCCGTTGCGCGACAAAGGCCTCGAGTTTCAGGAGCCGCTGGCTGACCGCACTTTGTGTGAGGTGCAGTTCATCGGCTGCGCGCGACACACTGCCCAAGCGCGCTGCCGCCTCGAACGCCACCAAGCTGGCGAACGGGATCTCGCGAGGTGTCGAGGTATCAGAATTTCTCATGGCGCTGTGCGGCGGGCTAATGGGCAAACAGGCACGTCTCTGCGAGCATGGCGTCATTGCACAGCCGCACCCGGAGCACTGATGACCGACGCCCCCCGCCCCACCGATCATGCCATTCACCGGACAAGTGACCTCGGCTACGCACCGGAGAACAACTTCGGCGGCGTGCTGAGCTTCCTCAGGCGGCGCTATACCCGTGATCTTTCCGGCATCGACGTGGCCGTCACAGGGATCCCGCTGGATGTCGCCACCACCTTCCGTCCCGGCGCCCGCCTTGGGCCGCAGGCGATCAGGGCGGCCACCGTACAACTCAACGAACCGCTGTTCCCCTGGGGCTATGGCCCGTGCGACCACCTGAACGTGGTCGACTACGGTGACTGCCCACTGGATCACCACCGCCCGGCCACCCTGGTGCCCAGCATCACCGCGCATGCACGCGAGATCATTGCCGGCAACACGACCCTGCTGAGCCTGGGTGGCGACCACTTCATCACCCTGCCGCTGCTGCGCGCCCACGCGGAGCGCCACGGCCAGCCGCTGGCGCTGATCCACTTCGACGCACACACCGACACGTGGGCCGACGATGACGCAGACTCGCTGAACCACGGCACCATGTTCTACAAGGCAGTGAAGGAAGGGCTGATCGACCCGAAACGCTCGGTACAGATCGGCATCCGGACGTGGAACGATGACACGATGGGCTTGACCGTGCTGGGCGCCGATTCGGTGCACAACGGCGGAACCCAGGCCACCGCCGCGAAGATCCTCGACATCGTAGGAGAACACCCGGCCTACCTGACCTTCGACATCGATTGCCTCGACCCCGCCTTCGCCCCTGGAACCGGCACCCCGGTGCCCGGCGGCCTGAGCAGCGCGCAGGCTCTGGATATCCTGCGCCGCCTGGTACCGGCACGCCTGGTCGGGATGGACGTGGTCGAAGTCGCCCCAGCGTACGACCACGCCGAAATCACCGCCCTGGCTGCGGCGCACATCGCCACCGAGATGCTGTGCCTGCTTGCTGCCCAACGCCGCTGAACCACCCACCCGAGGAGTACCGCCATGACCCTGACCCGCCTCGTGCCGAGGCGCGCCGCCGCATGCCTGGCCGCCGCGCTCGCACTCCTGCCGCAGACAGCCCTCCGCGCCGCCGAGGAGGAACGGCTCCTCAACCTCTACAACTGGGCCGAGTACATCGGTGAACAGACCGTTGCCAACTTCGAAAAGGAGACCGGCATCAAGGTCCGCTACGACAACTTTGACTCGAACGAGGTGCTTCTGGCCAAGATGGTGGCGGGCCGAAGCGGCTACGACGTGGTCGTACCGTCGTCAGATTTCGGCCGCCTGATGATCGACGGTGGCCTGGTGCAGAAACTGGACCGCAGCCAGCTGACAAACTGGGGCAACCTCCATCCTGCTGTGATGCAACTGATGGGCAAGCTTGATCCGGGCAATCAGCACATGGTGCCCTGGCTGGGCAGCACGGTCGCCGTCGGCTACAACCTGGACAAGGTCAAGGCCGCGCTCGGCACCGAGCCTCTGCCGGCCAACCCTTTCGACCTCGTCTTCAACCCGGTCTACACGGCCAAGCTGAAGAGTTGCGGCATCTCGATGCTGGACAGCGCGAGCGACGTGTTTCCCTCCGCGCTGATCTACCTGGGGCGCCCAGCCTACAGCAACAACCTGGCCGACTACACCGCCGCTGCGGCCATGCTGCAAAAGGTGCGCAACGACATCGGCCTGTTCAGCTACAACGGCTACATCTCGGATCTGGCCACCGGCAACATCTGTGTGGCGCTGGGCTACGGTGGTGACTTCAACAATGCAGCGCAGCGTGCGAAAGCCGGTGGCACGAACATCAAGGTGGTTGCACCCCTGCCGCCGCAGGGGGTTCAATTCGGATTTGAATCGATGGTGATCCCCAACGATGCCCCGCACCCCGGAAACGCCCACCGCTGGATCAACTACATCCTGCGCCCCGAGGTGCAGGCAGCGATCACCAACAAGGTGATGTTCACCAGCCCGAACCTCGCAGCACGCCAGTTCGTACGCCCTGATGTGCTGGCCAACCAGGTTGCGTTCCCACCCGACGACTACATCGCCACCAAGGTTCAGTTCTATGAAGTGCGGCGTCAGGACACGCGACGCACCATGACGCGATTGTTTACCAAGCTCAAGTCCGGCATCTGAAACCAGCCTCGCCTACAATCGATCCTGACGGGCCTCCTCGCATGGAAGCGCGGCCAACCGGGTCAGGTGGGGAACCAAGCAGCCCTAACCGTTGTGACCAGTGCCGAGATCAGGCTCGTCACCTTTCACTTCTGGAGCTTTGGCGAACCC
>CAYJEC010000552.1:0-2808 GCA_964369025.1 uncultured Ideonella sp.
CCCGAGCCAGCCACGCTGGTGCTGCGCGGCGGCAACGTCCGCACCATGGACGCCAAGGGCACGCTGGCCACCGCCGTCGCCCTGCGCGGCCAGCGCATCGTCGCGGTGGGCACGGACGCGCAGATCGCCGAGTACATCGCCACCAGCACCCAGGTCATCGAACTGGGCGGCCGCACCGTACTGCCCGGGTTCATCGACAGCCACATCCACCCGGCGATGGGCGCCGAGCGCCTGGCGCAATGCAGCGTCGAGGGCGTGTCGTTGAGCGTGGACGAGCTCGTCGGCTACGTGCTGTCCGACTGCCTGCCCTACGAGCCTCTGCCGGTGCCCGAAGGCAAGTGGATTCAGATTGTCAATGTCAACCCGACCAGCTTCGTGGCCACCGCGGCCGACCTGGACCGCATCAGCGCCACGCGGCCGGTGGTCCTGCATGGCATCGACGGCCACACGGCCTGGGTGAACTCGGTGGCGCTTGGCCTGGCGGGCATCACGGCGGCCACGCCCGACCCGGTGGGCGGACAGATCGAGCGCGACCCGCTGGGTGAGCCCACCGGTTTCCTGAAGGATGCGGCGCAGGGCCTGGTGACCGCGCTGATCCCGCCGCTGAGCCTGAACGAGCGGGTGGCGCTCGCCGCGCAGGCGCTGGATCTGATGCGCTCAAAGGGCATCACCTCGGCGCAGGACGCCTGGGCCAGCGACAGCGCGCTGGAGGTCTACGAGGCCATGGCGGACGCGGGCACACTGAACATGCGCATGCGTGCCTCGCTGATGTCGGACATCGTCGACAGCGAAGGTGAGTACCAGCGCCTGCTGGGCCTGCGCGCGAAGTACGAGAAGCACCCGCTGATCCGCGCCGATTCGGTCAAGCTGTTCTCCGACGGGGTGATCGAGTACCCGACGCAGACCGCCGCGATGATCAAGCCCTACCTGGATCTCACTGGCCACCCCCCCGGCAACCTCGGCGGCCGCTACTTCGAGCAGGCCACGCTGAACGCCTATGTGTCGCGGCTGGACAAGGACGGCTTCTCGGTCCACGTGCACTCGATCGGCGACTTCACCACCCGCGCGGTGCTGGACGCGTTTGGCGTGGCCCGCCAGGCCAACGGCGTGACCGACAACCGGCACCAGATCTCGCACCTGCAGATCGTCGACCCGGCGGATTTCCCGCGCTTCGCGCAACTGGGCGTCTACGCCAACCTGCAGATGTTCTGGGCCCAGCCAGATGAATACTCGGTCGATGCCGTCGAGCCCTTCATCCTGCCCGAGACGCACCGCTACATGTACGCGGCCGGCAGCCTGAAGGCGGCCGGCGCCACGCTGGTGGGCGGTAGCGACTGGCCGGTCGACGCGGCGCCGGGCGACCCGATGCCCAACACGCCGATGGCGGCCACCCAGATCGCCGCTACCCGGAAGGGCCCGTATGCGGATTCGCCCTACTTCGGCCAGACCCTGCACGCCGAGGAGGTGTTGCCGGTGGCCGACATGCTCGCCGCCTACACGATCAACGCCGCGCGTGCCCTGCGCATGGATGACCGCGTCGGCAGCATCGAGGCCGGCAAGCTGGCCGATCTGGTGATCCTGGACCAGGATCCTCTGGGTGTGGACGCCGGCCAGATCATGCAGATCGCCGTCACCCACACCATTTTCGACGGTGCAGTGGTCTATGACGCCACTGCGGCCGAGGCCCGCAATGGCGTGGCCGCCCGCAGCCGCCGCGCGGCGCAGACGCTGCAGGCCATCAGCCGGCGGCCACTGCCGCAGACCGGCGTGCGCAGCCACGCCACCCATGCGAAACACAAGACGGCAGCGCACTGACCGGCACCCCGCCGCTCTGGGATAATCGACCCATCGAACCGCTCGCGTGCCCCCGCGAGCGGTTTGCCTTTTCAACCGGGGCCATGTCGAGGACAACCATGCTCAAAAACCTCTGGCGCTCGCTCGCCTGTTCGGCTGCCGCGCTCACGAGCCTTGCCACACCCACCTTGAACGCCGCCACGCCGTTGGCACCGCCGGTGAAGGTGGCCTTTGTCTACGTCAGCCCGGTGGGCCAGGCCGGGTGGACGTACCAGCACAACCAGGGCCGCCTGGCCATGGAGGCCGAAATGGGCCCGCTGGTGAAGACCACCGTGGTCGAGGCCGTGGCCGAAGGTGCCGACTCGGAGCGCGTGATGCGCGATCTGGCGGCCCAGGGCAACCAGCTCATTTTCGCCACCAGCTTCGGCTACCTGGAGCCCGCGCTGCGCGTGGCGGCCGAGTTTCCGGGTGCCAAGTTCGAGCATGCCGGCGGATACAAGACGGCGGCCAACCTGAACACCTACAACGCCCGCTAATCCGGGGCAGGCTTGCTGCCCGGCATGATCGCCGGCCACGCCAGCTCAAGTGGCGTGGCGGGCTACGTGGCCGGCTTCCCGGTACCCGAGGTGGTGCAGGGCATCAATGCCTTCACGCTGGGCATGCGCTCGGTGAACCCGAAGGCCGAGGTCAAGGTCATCTGGTTGAACGCCTGGTTCGACCCGGCACGCGAGCGCGATGCCGCGCTGACGCTGGTCGGCCAGGGTGCCGACGTGTTGACCAACCACTCCGGCTCGCCGGCCGTGCCGCAGGTGGCCGAGGAGAAGGGCGTCAAGCTGCTCGCCTACCAGAGCGACATGAGCCAGTTCGCGCCGACCGCACAGTTGGCAGCTGTCACCCACCACTGGGGCCCGTACTACCTGCATGCCGTGCGGACCTTGCTGGCCGGCACCTGGAAGCCCCAACCGGTGTGGGGCGGCATGAAGGACGGCCTGGTTCGGCTGACGGCGCTCAGCC
>CAYJEC010000553.1:0-2795 GCA_964369025.1 uncultured Ideonella sp.
GCTCTCGCGTTCGCCCGTGACCTCGACACGCTGTGGCGCAGCGCTGTCTGGGCGGGCTGCGGCACTGCTGGCCGCCGGGGCCACCGGTGCGACAGCTTGCGCCATGGCAGGCAAACCGTGAGCAAGCATTCCCACCAGGGAGCAGGCGGCCAGCCCATGTCGAAGTGCGGTGAAGGAGTTTGCGGACGCTTCAACGTGGTCCGCGGGGTACGCATGGTTTGGGCTCAACTTGGGCAATCGGTGACAGGCCAGAATTCTGAGTCAATCCGATCATCCGGGTTCCGCAGCGGGGCACGGGCCCGGGCTCATGCTTCGGCCAAGACCACCCGGTTGCGCCCTTGGTGCTTGGCTGCGTAAAGCGCCTGATCAGCCAGCCGATACAGCGTGGCCGACTTCAACTCGCTGTCCGACGGGGCGATGGCCACGCCGGCAGACATGCGCACGGCAATGGTCCCTGAGTCAGGGGCCTGCAGTTCCAGCGCCTCGACACTGGCACGGACCTCTTCGGCCAGGCGCATTGCCCCGGGCCTGTCGGTGGCCGGCAGGATCAAACCAAACTCCTCTCCACCCCAACGGCCGAAGACGTCCGAGTTTCGCAACCTCAGGCGGACAGCCGCGGCAAAGGCGCGCAGGGCCTCGTCGCCGGTTGCGTGACCATACCGGTCATTGATTTGCTTGAAGTGGTCGATGTCGATCAGCACCAGGGCCACCGGCGAGCCATCCCGCCGGCCACGTGCGAGGGCATGGCTCAGCATGGCGTCCGCGGTGCGCCGGTTGACGCAGCCTGTGAGGCCGTCGTGCGTGGCCAACACCTCCAGTTGGCTGGCGGTGCGTTCGAAGCCGGCCAACACGAAACCCCAACCGGCACCCAGCAAGGCGACGAAGGCCATCAGAAAGGTGCCGCCCTGCCCGAAGCTCGCCTGCAACAGGTTGGTGTATTCCTGCGGTGACAGCCAAGCGTGCACGCCACGCACCAACAGTGCCACGATGCACAGGCTGAAGGTGAACGCAATGCTGCGCAGCGAGCGCTCGGCGTGCCAGGCATGCTGGTAGATCAGCCAGGCACAAGGCACCAGCGGCACGATGAACAAGAACGACAGGACAGAGGTTCTCTGGTGCAGGGGCCAGGGCAGCATCAGAGCCAGGGCGATCAAGGCCAGCACGGTGAAGCCGGTGATCCAGCGCGGCGGCTCGGACTGCGCCACGAAGCGGTAGATCGCCCGGGCGTAGATGGCCATTCCGATCTGGATCAGCCCGTTGCCCACCAGAATCGAGATCCATTCAGGTACGGTCAACCGCGCCGCCAGGCCAACAAACCCGCCCAGGATCGCCCAGCCACCCCAGTTCCAGATGCGCAGTTCGGGGCTGCGTATCCAGGCCGAACGGGCCACCGCCAACTCAAGCAGCATGAGCAAGAAGCCGACGATCAGCACCAGCATCAGGGTGGGCAGGTGCAAGGTCATTTGAGGGGCTGGTAACGGGCGTGGTGGTCGTGGCTGCCGAGCATGGCGCAAACGGGTCGCGCAGCGTAAGCGATGATCGCGACACAATTCACGCGCAAGCGCTCCGGGTTTACGCTAGAATCAAAGGCTGCACTGTGGCGCAATGCACAGTGCCTTTGAGTTCATCCCCTCTGACCTCCCGGTACACCTCACCCGGCAGCCACCGTCCAACCGGATGGCCGCAAAGGTGACATTCTTGAAGGTCCGCGCCATGTGCCGCACTCGTTGAAGTGCCGGTGCCTCTGGCGGACGCGGTCGGCGGCGATGTGTTTTCACAGCCCCACCGCGCGCCCAAGCCTTGAACGGCCGGCGCCTAGGACTAGTCATGACTTTTGAATCGCTTGGCCTCGACGAGGCCCTGGTGAGCGCACTGCGCGCCGCCCAATACGAACACCCCACCGACGTGCAGGCCCGCGCCATCCCGGCCGCGCTCGCCGGCAAGGATCTGCGCGTGTGCTCCAACACCGGCAGCGGCAAGACGGCTGCCTTCGTGCTTCCCGCGCTGATGAAGGTGCTGGCCGCCCGCCAGGATCCGACCCAGAAGCCGCAGCGCAATGTGGTGCGCGGCCCGCGCATCCTGGTGCTGGTGCCCACCCGTGAACTCGCCATGCAGGTCGCCAAGGCGGCCTCCAACTACGGGCGCAATGTGCCGTTCCTGGCCGTCACCTCGGTGGTCGGCGGCGTGCCGTACCCGGCTCAACTGAAAGCCCTGCGCAGCCCGCTGGACATCCTCATCGCGACCCCCGGCCGCCTGATCGACCACCTCGGCAGCGGCAAGGCCGTGCTGGACAACGTCGAAATGCTGGTGCTTGACGAAGCCGACCGCATGCTGGACATGGGCTTCATTGAGGACATCGAGCACATCGCCGCCTCGCTGCCCCAGAACCGCCAGACCCTGATGGCCAGCGCCACCTTCGACGGCCAGGTCGGGCAGCTGGCCATGCGCCTGCAGCACCAGGACGTCGAACGCATCGAGATCACCGGCCACACCGCCAAGCACGAGAACATCAGCCAGGAGCTGATGTGGGCCGACGACCTGGACCACAAGCACCAGTTGCTGGACCACCTGCTGACCGACCGTGATGTCGACCAGGCCGTGGTCTTTACCAGCACCCAGATCGACGCCGACCGCCTGGCCGACCGCCTGTACGAGATGGGCCACGCCGCCGCCGCGCTGCACGGCGGCATGCCGCAAGGCCGCCGCAACCGCGTGCTTCAAGGCCTGCGCTCGCGCCAGTTGCGCATCCTGGTGGCCACCGACGTCGCCGCCCGCGGCATCGACGTGCCGACCAT
>CAYJEC010000554.1:0-2788 GCA_964369025.1 uncultured Ideonella sp.
TTGGCGGTGGCGTCCTGGACCACGCGGCCCACGCGGGGCTCGAAGAAGCAGGAATCCACGCCACGCTGGCCATGGCCAACGAGATTGACGAAGGCCTGCTGGATCACGCGCGCGCACACAACGCCATCGTGACCGATAAAACGCAGCTGATCGCCGCGCCGATGCAGGAACTGGTGCAGGACGAATGGGCCATGTCGCAGATCGCCAAGGCGGATTTCTTCCAACTCGGCATCCCGTGCTCTGGCGCTTCCGTTGCGGGCCGGGCTTCGCGGGGGTTGAAACTGCCGGAGCACCATCCCGAAGTCGGGCACCTGGTGGCAAGCGCACTGATGCTCATCAACAGGATCAACCCTGCTGTGGTGGTCGTTGAGTGCGTCACCCAGTACGCGGCAACGGCCAGCGCGCAGATCCTGCGCCAGCAGCTGCGCGACAGCGCGTACGACGTCCAGGAGGTCGACCTGCGCGGGCGCGAGTTCGGATGCCTTGAGAACCGAGACCGGTGGTTCCTGGTGGCGGCCACCAGAGGCTTGCCGATGGATCTGGCCAACCTTGCGCCGGCGGCTCACGCCGTGCGCACGGTGGCTGAAATCCTGGACCCCATCCCTGCGGATGCGCCCGACTGGCGGACGTTCGACTATCTCAAAGAGAAGGAAGTCCGGGACGCTGCGAAAGGCTCATCGTTCAGCATGCAGGTGGTAACGCCGGTGTGTACGAGTGTGGGTGTGTTGCGCAAAGGCTATGCCAAGGGCGGGTCTACAGATCCGTTGCTTGCCCACCCAACGGATGCCGATCTGCTGCGTCAGTTCACGGTTGCCGAGCACGCCCGGATCAAGCAGGTGCCCGTGGCATTGGTGGAAGGGCTGAGCAAGACGGATGGGCACATCCTGCTGGGCCAAGGCATCGTCTACCAGCCGGTGGTCGAGCTCTTCAAGCGAATTGGCCAGTGCCTCATGGCCTGGCGCGCATCGCTCAGCGAAGGTGTTCAGCACCGTGTTGACTACAACCTGGGCCGGGCAACCGGCTGACAGAAACCGTCCAAGAAAGCCCGCATCTCGCGGGCTTTTTTTTTGGCGTGATCGCGAAACTCAGATTTTTTTCGCAATCGCAAAAGTGGCTTTATTATTGCCATCACTTGCTTCCTCGTGAGGCAATTCGAGCTGACGACTATCAGCCTTTGTTCAACCCGGACGGGATCACACCCGTCCAGGGGAGGTGACCGTCCATTTTTTTTCCTGGAGAGAAAATGGCCCTCACCCCCACCATCATTTCGGCAAGCGCGATCGCGCGCGACCCGTCGGCAGCACTCGATGTGCGGCCGTTGGAAATTGGCAGCATTGACGATCAAGTCAATGCTGCCCACCCGCTCACGAAGCGCTGCCACCGTGCAGTGCTGCTGGGCGAGTGCACGGACGTCCAGACCTCGAAGCCGCGCGTCGCCGCGCTGCTGCGGGGCTCGTTTGGCGGCTCCCTCCACTAAAGGGGAGACGGCATGCTGGACAAGGCATTCCTGCGCGCTTTCTTCGACCAAATCGATTCGTCTTCGGACGAAGCGATGCAAACGAAGAT
Organism: uncultured Ideonella sp.; assembly: GCA_964369025.1. Lineage (GTDB taxonomy): Bacteria > Pseudomonadota > Gammaproteobacteria > Burkholderiales > Burkholderiaceae_C > Ideonella. The sequence goes on from CAYJEC010000554.1 coordinate 1,567, forward strand.
TGACCAGGTCGTCACCGCCTCAAAAGGGTTTCCCAAAGGCTCTGAAGCCGCACAGGACGCCCGATTCCTGCTCCGACATCTCCGCAGGGAGATGCTGGAGCGTCAGTTCAAACCGCCTGCAACGCGGTAAGCCGCCTGCAGCCTGAGCCCCGCCGTCTGAAAAGACGCGGGGCTTAGTTTTTTGTGGAAGTTAAACAAGAGGAAAACGTATGAGATTGAGAAGCAAAATTGCCACAACGACGATAGTGGCCATGCTCCTGCTCCTGTTCGGTGCTGCGATGGCCACACCCTTGAACCAGGTTCTGGACATCGTTGAAAAGGCCATTCAACCGGCCGCTGTGAAGGCGCCGGCCACCGGCGAGATCGAGATCGCCTTCTCGCCTAACCAGGGCGCAGAAGCTCTCATCCTGAAGGCCATCGCATCAGCACGCACCGACTTGCGCGTCATGGCCTACTCGTTCACGAGCTCACCCGTGACAGCGGCGCTGCTCGCCGCGAAAAAGCGTGGCGTGGACGTGTATGTGGTGGCGGACTACAAGCACAACGCCGGCGAGGACCGCAGCGGCAAGGCCAGGGCTGCGCTCAGCGCGCTGGCCACGGCCGGTGTGCATGTGCGCACCGTGGACAAGTACGCGATTCTTCACGACAAGATCGTGATCGCCGATAAGCTGCACACCCAGACGGGCAGCTTCAACTATTCCGCTGCGGCGGCCAAGTCCAACAGCGAGAACGTGCTCGTTGTGTGGAACAACCCACGTGTCGCCGAAGCCTACCTGGGCCACTGGGCCAGCCGTTGGCGCCAGGGGACGGATTGGAAGACGCCCTACTAGGGCAGCAGCAAACGCTGCTCATTGGAACGGGAAAGGCCCTTGCGAAAGCGAGGGCCTTTTTCATTGGGAACATGAAAATGGCAATGCGCCAGCAACCATCTGGCCGTCATCCGCGTGCGGGCCTTACTGTTGTGTCAACTGGCGGCCGCGCGCTTGCAGTCGATCACCATATCCGCCAGCTGCTCGGCGGTGTAACCGTTGACTTTGCGGCCACCCGAAGCGACGGCCTTCGCGTGGAGATTTTCCAGGCCCTCAGCATTCGCCAGCAGCTGCTGGCGGGCTTGTTCTGTCGTGCAGCCGAACATGGCCGCGATGTCAGCGGGACTTGTCATCATGACTTTCCACCATCTTCCGCGTGGCTGAACGAGGGGGATACAAGTCGGCATACGCCC
>CAYJEC010000555.1:0-2781 GCA_964369025.1 uncultured Ideonella sp.
GCGGCCATGCGATCGAGTGCCGCATCAACGCCGAAGACCCGTACAAGTTCACGCCGTCGCCGGGGCGCATCACCATGTGGCACGCGCCCGGCGGCCCTGGGGTGCGGGTGGATTCGCACGCCTACACGAACTATTTCGTGCCGCCGAACTACGACTCGATGATCGGCAAGATCATCGTGCACGGAGATACGCGCGAGCAGGCCCTGGCGCGGATGCGCACTGCACTGTCGGAGACCGTGGTCGAAGGCATCCAGACCAACATTCCACTGCACCGCGAACTGATGGTCGACGCCAAGTTCATCAGCGGGGGCACCAGCATCCACTACCTCGAAGGCTGGCTGGCCGAACACCGGCGCTGAAGGCACCCCGATGTACGAGTTGGGATTGAGCGCGCCTCAGTCGCTGGTGGAGCCGGTGTCGGAGGCACTGATGAACGAGCTCTCGGCGCTGTCGGTTTCGGTCGAGGACGCCGATGCCGACACCGACGCCGAGCGCGCCCTGTTCGGCGAGCCGGGGATGCCGGCGCCGCAACCGGGCTGGGAGCGCTCGACGCTGAAGGCCCTGTTCGAGACCGAGGCCGCCGCGACCGACGCCATGACCTTGCTGTTGGCGCAGGACTGGACCGAAGGCCTGGCGGTGCAAGGCCTGCAGGCGGTACAGGAGCAGGACTGGGTGAGGCTGACCCAATCGCAGTTCTCCCCGGTCGAGATCACGGCCAACTTCTGGATCGTGCCGAGCTGGCATCAACCGCCCGCCCAGGCAACCCGGGTGATCCGCCTCGACCCGGGGCTGGCATTCGGCACCGGCACCCACCCGACCACGCGGATGTGCCTGCGCTGGATCGCGCAGCAGTCACTCGAAGGCCAGCGTGTGCTCGACTACGGCTGTGGCTCGGGCATCCTGGCCATTGGCGCGGCCCTGCATGGCGCCGCCTCGGTGGACGCCGTCGACATCGACCCGGCGGCGGTCGAGGCCACGCTTTACAACGCCACGGCGAACAGCGTCAAACTGCGAGCAGGCTTGGCCGACCTCGCACAAGGGGCCTACGGCATCGTGCTGGCCAACATCCTTGCGACGCCGTTGAAGCTGCTGGCGCCATTGCTGTGCGGCCACCTCGCACCACGCGGCCAGGTGCTGCTGGCGGGAATCCTGGAGCGCCAGGCCGAGGAGTTGCAGCAGGCCTATGCACCGTGGTGCAAGATCGAGGTGCTCGACCGTGAGGACGGATGGGTCCTGATGGGCGGCACGCGACGGGTCGGCTGAACCGCCACACGGCGGCTGCATGGCATCATCGCAGCCGATGAGCCTGGCCACGCGTTGCCCCGCCTGCAGCACCGTCTTCCGTGTGGTGCAGGATCAACTCCGTGTGTCCGAGGGCTGGGTACGCTGTGGTCAGTGCCAAGAGGTCTTCAATGCCCTGGAGACCTTGTTCGACCTGGGCCCGCCGGGGCAGAACCCGGCACCCGAACCCGCCCCCGCCAAGTTCACCGACGTGGCCGGGCCGCCCGACGAGGCACCACCAGCGGATCCGGTGGCGGCGGCAACTGAAGCTGACGATTGGGTGGCCTCGGCGCCAGATCCCGTCGACACCCGACATGCAGATGCGAGCGTGGAGGGCTCTGCTGAGAATGAGCCGGCAGAAGGCGCGCAGGCCGCAGTTGTCACCGATCCGGCGGAGCCGGAGCAAGAGCCCAGCACCTCACGTTTCATGGGGCCCGTGCCGGACTGGTCGCGCCGTCCGGCAGCCCGCCGGCGCAAGAAGGCCAAGCCGGCCACCGGCACGATGGGAGAAGCCCATGCCCATGCGACCCAGGGCGCCCGGCGTCGCCGGCGACAGCCGAGTTTCGTCCGCCAGGCCGAGCATGCTGCGTTCTGGCGCCGCCCCTGGGTGCGGGCTGGTCTTGGCACCATGGCTGGTGCGCTGATGGTCCTGTTGGGGGCCCAGGCGGCATACCAATACCGCGACGACCTGGCTGCACGGGCACCTGCGCTGGAGCCGGCCCTGCATGCCGGTTGCGCCTGGTTCGGCTGCAGGCTGGCTGCCCCGCTGGCGCTGGAACGAATTCGCCTGGACAGCAGTGACCTGACCCGCACCGAGCGCGAACAGGTGCTCCGCTTCACCGCCGAACTGCACAACACCGCCGACCACGCAGTGCGCCGGCCCGCCCTGGAGGTCACTTTCACCGATTCGCAGGGCCAGTTGCTCGCCCGGAAGGTGATGCTTCCGGCTGCGCTGGCGGTGCGAGGCGATGCGATCGATGCCGACGCGTCATGGCGTGTCGATGCGCGCCTGGCCGTGGGCAGCCTTCAGATTTCCGGCTACACCGTCGAAGTCTTCTATCCCTGAGGGCCACGCAGCCCTCGTCACCTGGAAAGCCCCCCATGGCCTGTCTCGTCAGCGGCTCGCTTGCCTTCGACACCATCACCAATTTCCCGGGTCGCTTCGCCGATCAGATACTGCCCGATCAGGTCCACATCCTGAACGTGTCGTTCCTGGTGCCGACACTCCGGCGGGAGTACGGCGGTTGCGCCGGCAACATCGCCTACACGCTGAGCCAACTGGGCAGCACCGCCGTCGTCGCCGCGGCGCTCGGCAATGACGGTGGCGGCTACCTGGATCGCATGCAGCAATTGGGCATCGACACGCGCCAAGTGCTGCAGGTGCAGGACACCTACACCGCCCAGGCGATCATCATCACCGACGCCGACAACAACCAGATCACGGCCTTTCACCCGGGCGCGATGATGGAGGCGCACCACATCGGCCTGCCCGAGCGAGAC
>CAYJEC010000556.1:0-2781 GCA_964369025.1 uncultured Ideonella sp.
GCGCCATCATCACCGGCCGCAACACGCAGTTGGTGGCGCGCCGTGCAAAAAACCATTGCCCGGCTGTCGGCTGCCAAGCCCATCGGTGGCGTCGTTTGGCACACCCAAGGCAGCGGCAAGTCACTGACCATGGCGTTGCTGGCCCGGAAGCTTCGAGCAGACAGCACGGGCTTGAATAACCCAACCGTGCTGGTCCTGACCGACCGTAAGGACTTGGACAAGCAAATTTTTGACACCTTCCACGCGGTGGGTATCAAGGCGATTCAGGCGGTTTCGGTCGACGGGTTGGTCAAGCTGCTAGGCAATGACTACGGCAGCGTGTTCACCAGCACTGTGCAGAAGTTCCAGGAGAGTGAACCCGCCGCGGACACCACAGACAGCACAGCCAATGAGGAAGATGAGCTGTTCCAAACCACCCGGCATAGACGGCTGCGGGAGGGCAAGGACTTTTTCATGGTCGAGGAACGCAATGCGAACTTTGCTCAGCATGACCAAGACGGCGTGATGCCGGAGGCCCGGTGGGAAGAGGTCCGACGCGAGAAGGTCAATTTCCGCGTACTGAGCGCCAAGCCGAACTTCTATGTGCTGGTCGATGAAGCCCACCGAAGCCAGTACGACTTCTTGGCAGCATTCATGCGTGCCAGCTTGCCGAACGCCAAGTTCATCGCCTTTACTGGCACACCGCTGCTGAACGACGACAAGTACACCTTGGCCGAGTTTGGAGGCGATACCTACATAGACGAATACCGACTGCACGAGGCAGTGGCTGACGGCGCCACACTGCCCATCAAGTACCAAGACGCATGGGTCAAACTCGCTCCCAACAGCAAACTGGACCAGGCCTTCAAAGACCAATTCGCGCAAGAAGACGAAGCCCGACAGCAAGCCCTAAAAAAGGAACTGCTGGCCCGATGGCGTCAGGCTGGTGACCGCATGGAGTACGTCGCAGCACATCTGGTGGAGCACTTCATCACTAATGTGCGGGCCAAGGGTCTGAAGGCCATGCTTGTCTGCGACGGTCGCGACATGGCGGTTCGCTACAAGGACATGCTGGATGGCCTGATGCAGGTCCGGAAGGCGACGGGGTTACCAACATTCGAGAGCCGAGTAGTCATCTCGCTGGCCAGCGCCACGGCATCACGCTCTGGCGCCAGTGAACATGCGGAGGCCGCAGAGCGAGGGGCGGATAAGAAAGCGGTCCAAACCATTGAAGAGCGGGTCAGGGCTGAAATTAAGTCGGGCAAACAGCCAGTCGCGCTTCCCTCCGAGCAGATTGCCAATTTTGTGTCCAAGCTATACCCGTTGCCTTACGGCGATGAGTTCAAGGGCAAGGATGGGCAGCCGCACGCGAACAACGTCGGCCTCATCATCGTGTCTGACATGCTGCTCACAGGATGGGACGCGCCCATCGTCGGCACCATGTACCTCGACAAGCCACTGAAAGAGCACACGCTGCTGCAGGCCATTGCACGGGTGAACCGGACGATGGCGGGCAAGAACGCGGGCTACATCGTGGATTACCACGGCGTGGTGGAGCACCTCGACCATGCGCTGAAGATTTACGGTGGCGAGGTGCGCCCCGCCCAAGTATGGGAAGGTGTCGAAAGCGAGCTCCCCAAGCTGCAGGCCACCCTAGACCGCATCCTGAACCTGCTACCCAAGAAGCACGACCCGGTCAGCCAGCGCGAAGATTACAAAGACGACGCTGAGCGGTTCCTCGACCCAATCACACGACTGGATGCAGTGGAGGACTTCCTGGAGTTGGTGAAGCGCTTCAACCGCAGCATCGACATCATCCTCCCGGACTTGCGGGGCGCGCCTTTCAAAGCGTACTTCACGTTATTGGCAGAAATCCGCCTAATGCTGCGCGACAAACTGCCAGGCGCGACCTATCGCGAGCGCATCACGAGATTGGAGTCTGCACTGCTGCAGCAACTGCTGGACGAGTACATCGACGCCAGTCCGGCTAAGAGCTTGCTGGGCAAAGAGGTGTCGATTCTGGATGCAAGTGATATGGCGCGCCTGAAGAAGCTGGCCAGCCCTGGCAGTCAGGCATTGGTCATGAAGAACCAGTTGAAGCACACGATTGCCACCGGTAGAGACAAGGACCCCGCCTTCTTCGACAAACTAGCCGAGGAACTTGAAAAATTGCTGGCTGAGGAGGCTGCGGGGCGCATAAGTCAGGCGCAGGTCTTGGAGCAACTTGACCTGTTCGGGCAACGCATAAAGGAGAAGGACAACACCGGTTTCGAACACCCGGCGCATTCGGCGGTTTATCACTATCTGGCAGCTCTGCTAAGCGAGGACATAGCCCGGATTGCCACTACAAAGTTATTCGAGAACGGCGACCTGAGCCGCACCATGGCTGCGGCCAATTGGAAGCAGATGCATGGCCTTCATCCGGAATTGCGGGCACTGCTCCACAAGCTCCTGATTCCGCTTGCGAGTTGGGAACGCTCGGTTGCCCGTGAGCACGCCAAGCGCATATTTGACATCCTGTTGAAGAACTGAAGATGCCGCTGTACCAGTACGGCCAGACCACTATCGAGTGGCGGTTCCAGCCCGACGCCAAGCTGAAGCGGCACTATGTGACCGTCGAGCGTGGACTGCCGGTGTTGCTGCGCGGTCCGAGGGTGGACAAGGCCGAACAAGAAGCGTTGGTCCGTCGTCGCGCTCGCTGGATTCGCGAAAAGCTGTTGCTGGTCACTCAGCTGCAGACCAATGACGCCATCGTCTCCGGCAGCCGCTTGCGCTCCTGCGGCCGGAGTTACTTCACGGAGG
>CAYJEC010000557.1:0-2768 GCA_964369025.1 uncultured Ideonella sp.
CGCCGTTCGGTCCGATCAGGCCCATGATGTCCCCGGCATGGATGGTGAAGCTCACGTCGTTGACCGCCACCAGGCCGCCAAACTCCTTGCGCGCGGCCTTCACGTCAAGCAGCAGCGAACCGGGCTCGGGCTTGTCCCGGGCGGGCAACGGGGCAGCGTCAGCCCAGTCGCGCACGCGTTTCGGCGCGGGCAGCCAGCGCTGCACAAAGGTCCACAGGCCATCGGGCGCGTACTTCAGCACGAGGATCAACACCAGGCCGAAAACGATGACCTCGAAGTTGCCGCTGGTGCCGATGAGTTGCGGCAGCAGCACCTGCAGTTCGTCTTCGACGATCTTCACCACCGCAGCGCCGGTGAAGGCACCCCACACATGGCCTACGCCGCCCAGCACCGCCATGAACAGGAACTCGATGCCCTTGTTCAAACCGAAAGGCGAGGGGTTCACCGTGCGCTGGAAGTGGGCGAACAGCCAACCCGAGACCGAGGCCAGCATGGCCGCCAGCAGAAAGGCGGTGAGTTTGTAGCGGAAGGTCGAGATGCCCATGGCCTCGGCCATGGTCGAGCCGCTCTTCAGCGCCCGTATGGCCCGGCCCGGCCGCGAATCCAGCAGGTGCGTGATCGCCAGCGCCGCAGACAGCGCCACCACCCAGATCAGCCAGTACATCTCGCGCCCGCCGGCCAGGCTGGCGCCAAACAGCGTGATGGCCGGCACACCGAGGATGCCGTCGTATTTGCCCAGGAACTCCATGTTGGCCATGGTGTAGTTCAGTGCGAGTCCCCAGGCGATCGTGGCCAGCGGCAGGTAGTGCCCGGACATGCGCAGGGTCAGCGCCCCCAGCACCAGCGCCACGGCCACAGCAAGCACGAGGCCGATGAACAGCGTCAGCCACGGCGAGACGCCCAGGCTCACCGACAGGTAGGCTGAGGTGTAGGCCCCGACCCCGACAAAGGCCGCCTGGCCGAACGAGGTGAGACCGGCCACGCCGGTGAGCAGCACCAGCCCCAGCGAGACGATGGCGTACAGGCCGATGTAGTTGAGCTGGGTGATCCAGAACTCGGGCACCGGCAGCACAGGCACCACCAGCATCGCGGCCGCGAACAGCGGCATCCAGAACTTGCGCGGGATCATCTCAATGCTCCTCCCCATGCGGGTCGCGCAGCGAGCGCCAGAGCAGCACCGGCAGGATGGACGAGAACACGATGACTTCCTTGAATGAACTGGCCCAGAAGGAGCCAAAGCTCTCCAGCAGGCCCACACCCAGCGCGCCCACCAGGGCCAGCGGGTAACTGGACAGGCCGGCGAACACCGCCGCCACGAAACCCTTCAGGCCGATCAGGAAACCGGAGTCGTAGAAAACTGTGGTGGTTGGCCCGATCAGCAGGCCCGACAGGGCGCCGATGAAGGCCGCCATCGTGAACGACAGCCGACCGGCGCTGGTCGACGAGATGCCCATCAGTCGCGCTCCGAGCCGGTTCACTGCAGTGGCCCGCAGCGCCTTGCCCCAGAGCGAGCGCTCGAAGAACAGCCACAGCATGACGATCAAGGCGATCGACACCGCGAAGACGATCAAAGTCTGGCCGGTGAGCATCAGCGGCCCCGCAGAGAAGCGCTCGTCCCAGAAGCTGGGGTTGCGGAAGCCCTCGGCACCGAAGAAGTACAAGCCCAGGCCGGTGAGCGCAAAGTGGACGCCGACCGAGACGATCAGCAGCACGAGCACGCTGGCGTCAGCCAGCGATTCGTAGGCCAGGCGGTAGATCAGGCCACCGAAGGGCGTGACCAGGGCCAGCGTCAGCGCCGCCTGCGCCAGCAAGGGAAACTGGCGCGGCGCAGCCCAGATGGCCAGCAGCGAGATGGCCACCGGGTACGCAGCCGAGAGCAGTGTGGACTTGAGCACGCGGCCCACCGGCTGACGTGCCCGCAGGCCGTTCACCAGGTCGGCCGCTGCCGCGAGGCCGGCGAGGATCAGCAGCAGCCAGGCCGTGCCCGGCACCTGGCCGAGTTGAAGCATCGCCAGGGTCAAGGCCCCGAAGGCGACAAACTCGCCCTGCGGGATGAAGATCACCCGCGTGACGGCGAACAGCAGCACCGTGGCCAGGGCCAGCAGCGCATAGACCGCGCCGTTGGTGACGCCGTCGAGCGCGAGGATGCTTGCAATCGTCAGGTCCATATGTCCTCAAACCAAGGTTCTTGCGCGGATCCGGCTCCGCCCGCCGGCTGCAAGCCCCCTCCGGGGGTCAGCAACCGGCAGGGAGCGTGGGTGCCTGTTACTCCACTTTCCAGTCGCCGTTGACGACCTTCAAGATCAGCCCGGTTTCCGTGGTGAAGCCCCAGTGGTTGGCCTTGGAGTAGTTCAGCACCCCGTGCGAGACCACGGTGCGGCCCATGTTCTGCACCGCATCGCGGATGGCCGCACGGAACTCAGGCGTTCCGGGCTTGGCGGCCTTCAGCGCCACCGGCAGCACCTTCTCCAGCACCACCACAGCGTCATACGCGTGGCCAGCGAACTGGTTGCGGTTGCCGGCGCCATAGACCTTCTCGTACTTGGCGACGAAGTCGGTGGCCAGGGCCTTGGAGGGATGGTCGGCCGGCAACTGCTCGGGGATCACGGCCGGGCCGGAGACGACGAAGGCGCCCTCCACGTCCTTGCCGCCCACCCGCATCAGGTCGCGCGTGGCCGCAGCATGGGTCTGGTAGATCTTGCCCTTGTAGCCACGCTCGATCAGCGCCTTGTGCGGCATCGCCGCGCCGCTGCCTGAGGCCACCACCA
>CAYJEC010000558.1:0-2768 GCA_964369025.1 uncultured Ideonella sp.
GGGGTGCAGGGTGTCGTACGTGGCCAGACGCTGGCCCTGGGCAGCACGCGCCTGGTGCGCGAACTGGGTCTCGAAGAAGGCGGTTTGCTCGTCGAAGCGCAAGGGCTGGAGCAGCAGGGTCGGACCGTGTCGTGGCTGGTCCAGTCCGGTATGGGGCAGCGGCGCCTTATCGGCCTGCTGGCCTTCGGCGACATGGTCAAGCCGACCGCAGCGGAGGCGGTGTCGCGGCTGCATCAACTCGGCATCCGAACCGTGATGCTGACCGGTGACAACCGTGGTGCGGCCGAGGCCGTCGCCAAGGAACTGGGCATCACCGAGGTGCGCGCCGAGGTGCTGCCCGGCGACAAGGCGGCCATCGTCAAGGCACTGCGAGACGCCGGCGAAGTGGTCGCCTTCGTCGGCGACGGCCTGAACGACGGGCCGGCGCTGGCCGCCGCCTCGGTGTCGTACGCGATGGCGGGCGGTGCCGACGTGGCGACCGAAACCGCAGGCATCACGCTGATGCGCGGCGACCCGCGCCTGGTGGCCGACTCGCTGGACGTGTCGCGTCGGACCTACTCGAAGATCAAGCAGGGCCTGTTCTGGGCCTTCGGCTACAACGTGCTGGGCATCCCGCTGGCGGCGCTGGGTCTGCTGAACCCGGTCATCGCCGGTGCCGCGATGGCCTTCAGCAGCGTCAGCGTGGTGCTGAACGCCTTGACGCTGCGCCGGTGGCAGGGTGTTGCCGTCGGACGTGCGGTGAAGTCCACGAAACAGCTGCCCCGGGGTGGGGCCGTCTTGGGAGAACAGCGATGAGCATGAACATCGGCGAAGCCGCCAAGGCCTCGGGGGTGTCGGCGAAGATGATCCGCCACTACGAGAGCGTCGGCCTCTTCCCGGAGGCGGCGCGCACCGAGTCCGGCTACCGGCAGTACACCGACAAGGAGGTCAGCACGCTGCGCTTCATCCGCCAGTCGCGCGACCTGGGCTTTTCCATCGAACAGATTCGGGCCTTGCTCGGCCTGTGGCAGGACCGCAAGCGGCCGAGCCGGCAGGTGCGCGCGCTGGCGCAGGCGCACATCGAGGAACTCGACGAGAAGCTCAAGGAACTGCAAGCGATGAAGGCCACGCTGGAGCACCTCGTGCATTGCTGCCACGGTGACGACCGACCCGACTGTCCCATCATCGACACGCTCGCCCACGAAGACGCAGCGCCAGCGGCTGCGGCACATCAGCCGCTCGGCAAGACCGCCGGCCTGCAGCCGGGGCGGGCGCGTCGCCGGCCAGGCTGATCGGCTCTGGTGCCTGCGGCAGGCAGCCCGACCCATTGCGGGTGGAGCCGATGCGACCTACTTGGCCATCTGGATCTCTGTGACGGTCAACTTGCCCGCATCGCTGATGGCGTTGAACTTGATCTTGTCACCCGCTTTCAGCTTGTCGAGCATGCCCTTGTCCTTGACGACAAAGACCATCGTCATCGGCGGCATGTCCAGGCTCTTGATGTCGCCGTGCTTCAGGGTCAGCTTGCCGCCCTCCTTGTCCACCTTGCGCACCTCGCCGTCGGCCATCTCGCCGTTGGCGGCCTGCGCAGCGGGCTTGCCGTGATCGCCGTGCGCACCGTGGACGCCCTGGTGGCTCGAAGCCCAGGCTGGTGACAAGGTCGCGGCCGAAAGGACCAAGGCCAGCCCGGTGGCGCGGAAGCAGAATCGTTGGTGGTTCATGAGCGTTCCTTTTGCTTGAAGTAGCTGTTGAAAACCTGGGTGCTGCCGTCGGGTGCGATGAGCAGCACGTCGTAGGGGTCCTGCCGGTTGTCGTAGGCGGGACCATCCATACCCGGGGAGCCGATCGGCATGCCTGGCACGGCCAGTCCGATCGCAGCGGGGCGCTCTTTCAGCAGTCGGTGGATGTCTGCGGCCGGCACATGCCCTTCAATCGCGTAGCGCCCGACCCATGCCGTGTGGCACGAACCGAGCCCGGCCGGTATCTTCAACCGTGCGCGAACTGCGGTGTTGCCGACATCGTTGACCTTGACTCGGAAGCCGTTGGCTTCGAGGTGGGTGATCCAGTCCTTGCAGCAGCCGCAGCTAGGGCTCTTCCAGACCTCGACGAGCACCTTCTGGCCCTGCGCCTGCAGGCCCGCAGGAATCGCCAGCAATCCGCCAGCGCTGAGCAGCGAAACCAGTGCGTGACGCCGCTTCATGCCTTGCCCCCGGAGACCACCTTGATGGTGCCGACCATGCCGCCCTGGTAGTGGCCGGCGATCAGGCAGGCGAACTCGAACTCGCCAGCGCGGTTGAAGGTCCAGACGATCTCGCCAGTCTTGCCGGGCGGGACATGGGCCATGTAGGGCTCGTCGTGTTCCATGTTCGGGAACTTCACCATCAGGTCAGCGTGCTTCGCGTTCTCGGCCTTGGTGCCGATGACAAACTCGTGCATCACCTTGCCGGTGTTGCGGACCACGAACCTCACCGTCTCGCCCTGCCGCATCTCGATGCGCTCGGGCGTGAAGCGCATGTTGTCCGCCATGCCGACCGCGATGCTGCGCTTCGCACGCTTGGCATCACCGGCAATGCCCCAGTCCTTCTGTTCCTTGACCACCGGGCCCGTTTTGGCTGTGTGCGGCTTTTCGGTGTGGGCCTGCGCGCGCGTCGCCAGCAGCGGTATCGCCGCGGCAGCGGCGCCGACTGCCAGGCGTGTGATCGCCGCCCGGCGGCTGCTTGAAGGTGTCCTTGCTTCGTTCATGCAGTTCTCCTGTTTCCTAGTTGTTCAGTGGCCCGAATGGCCGCCCG
>CAYJEC010000559.1:0-2760 GCA_964369025.1 uncultured Ideonella sp.
GCGCCGTGGCACGCCGCCTCTTCAGCTGAGATGCCTGACGCCACCGCCGCCCGCTCAGGGAGGCGCCAACTCCGCCTGCCGCAAGCCGCTGCCGGAGGCGGTCTTCAGGCGGGCCAACCAGGCCGCCAGCCGCGCCTTCAGCGCGGATGGCGCTGTGGCGTAGGCATTGCGCAGTTGTGCTGCGTCAATGCCATTATCGTAAAGCTCGCGCTCGCCGTTTTCATACTCGATGTAGGTATATCCATCGGCGGTGCGCAGACCCGAGAAACCGGTGATGGCGTCCCCGGTGCCGCTGTTCAGGTCGAACGGATCGGCGGGCTCCCAGGTGCCGTCACGACGCAGGATGCCGTCATCGATGTCGGACTTGTGCTCCAGCAGAAGGGCTTCGCGCCAACTGGCCGGGGTCTGGCCCCGCATCAGCCCGAGCAAAGAACGCCCATCGACCGAACTGGGTGCGCCGATGCCGGCTATCTCGGCGAAGGTGGGCGCGTAATCCACATTGGCGGTAAAACGGTCGATGACCAGACCGGTGGGCACGCCGGGGCCCCGCACCGACAGGGGCACCATCAGGTCCTCCTCGTAGCCTGTGTTCTTGCCCGATTCAAAACGGTGGTGGCCCTCGTGGTAGCCGTTGTCGGAGGCAAAGAAGAGGTACGTGTTGTCCAGTTGCCCGGTGTCGCGCAAGGTGTCGACGATGGCTTTCACCATCTCGTCCACCGCCAGCAACGATTGCAGGCGCTTGCGGTGCAGCGCGTCGATGTCGTCGATCTGGGTGGCCGTGAGGCGCGGCAGGGCCGCCACCCAGCTCGGCTTGTCGCTGACGTCAGCCTCATCGAAAGAGGCCGTGCGCGGCGCCTTCACGCCCGGGTAGGTGTTGGCATGGCGCGGCGCCGGCGTGGCAGGCGAGTGCGGCGCGTAGGGCGCCACATAGGCAAAGAAAGGCTGGCCGGGGTGATCGGCCACCGCGCGCCGGATGAAACTGGTGGCGCGGGCGGAGATCACGTCGGTGATGTAGGCCGGCGCGGTGCCGCCATAGGACACCGTGCTGCCGTTCTCGTTCATCGTGTAGTTGAAGCCCTTGTAGGGCGTGCCGCCGTTGGGGCTGATCCATTCGTCCCAGCCCGGCGGGATGTAGGTGGCGGACGGGGCGGTGTCCGGGTATCCGTTGAGGTACTTGCCGAACATGGCCGTGCGGTAGCCCGCGCCGCGCAGCCAGGTGGCCACGGTGGAGTTTTCCAGGCCGGTGGAATAGGTGGCCTGGAACCCGCCATCCGGGGCGCCGTTCTTGAAGATGCCGGTGTTGTGCGCGAACTGGCCACGCAGCCCGGTGACCCGCGACGGGCAGCACAGCGACAGGCTCACGCGATGCTGCCGGAACTGGGCGCCGGCCTGGGTGACCAGCGACTTCACCTGCACCATCTGAGCGGCAGCGGTCACGTCCAGGTCGTCGGCCAGGATGAACACGATGTTGGGAGGCTTGTCCGGCACGCTCTGCGGCGCGCCGCCACCGCCGCACGCGCTCAACAACAACAGCCATGCCAACGCCTTGCCGTGCACCGAGTGAACCATCGCTCCTCCGCCGAACTCAGGGGGTTCGGTTGTATCGGCTGGATTCTGCGGTCACCGTGGGCCCCCGGCAATGCCACGAGCCACTTCTTTACGTCGGTAACACGTGGTCAGGCCTCAGCCACTCGGCCAGCACCTCGGCGGTGTGTTCGCCCAGCATGGGCGGCGCGCTCCGGTACTGCACCGGGGTGGCGGACAGGCGGATCGGGCAGGCCACCAGGGGCACGCTGCCGAAGGCGGGGTGGGGCACATCGATGCGCAGCCCGCGGGCGACAACCTGCGGGTCGTCGAACACCTCGGGCAGGCGGTTGATCGGGCCGCAGGGCACGGCCAGGGATTCCAGCGTGCTGATCCACTCGGCGGTGGTCTTCATCACCGTGGCCTGGCGCAGCAGCGGGATCAGCACCGTGCGGTTGGCGACACGCGCCGGGTTGGTGGCGAAGCGCTCATCAGCCGCCCACTCCGAGTGGCCCGCCGCGGTGCAGAAGCGCGCGAACTGGCCGTCGTTGCCGATCGCCAGGATCATGTCGCCATCGGCAGTGGGGAAGTCCTGGTAGGGCACGATGTTCGGGTGCGCATTGCCCATGCGCCTGGGTGCCACGCCGCTGGTGAGGTAGTTCGAAGCCTGGTTGGCCAGCGTGGCCACTTGCACGTCGAGCAGGGCCATGTCGATGTGCTGGCCCTCGCCGGTGCGGTCACGGTGGCTCAGGGCGGCCAGCACGGCGATGGTGGCGTACAGGCCGGTCATCACGTCCACCAGGGCCACGCCGACCTTCTGCGGGCCGGCGCCGTCTTCGGCGTCCGAGCGGCCGGTCAGGCTCATCAGGCCACCCATGCCCTGGATCAGGAAGTCGTAGCCGGCGCGCGGGGCATAGGGCCCCGTCTGGCCGAAGCCAGTGATCGAGCAGTAGACGAGGTGGGGGTTGTCGGCCGCGAGGCTCGCGTAGTCCAGCCCATACCCCGCCAGGCCTCCGACCTTGAAGTTCTCCAGCACCACGTCGGCCTGCGCCGCGAGCGCACGCACCTGGGCCTGGCCCTCGGGCGTGGCGATGTCGATGGCCACCGACCGCTTGTTGCGGTTGGCGCATTGGAAGTAGGCCGCCTGCCGGCTGTCGGCGCCGGTCTCTTCCTTCACCCACGGAGACCCCCAGCTGCGCGTGTCGTCACCCGGGCCGGGGCGCTCGACCTTGACCA
>CAYJEC010000560.1:0-2758 GCA_964369025.1 uncultured Ideonella sp.
GAGCAAGCGCGCCAAGGTCTGTGCCAGCAGCGTCTTGCCGGAGCCGGTGGGGCCGATGAGCAAGATGTTGCTCTTGGCAAGCTCGACTTCGTCCTTGCTGGCGCCCATGTGCTTCAGGCGCTTGTAGTGGTTGTAGACCGCCACGGCGAGGGTTCGCTTGGCAGGATCCTGGCCAATCACGTACTGGTCGAGGCTGGCCTTGATCTCGCTGGGCACGGGGAGGTCAGACTTTGCCGCCTTGGCGCTGGCGCCCTCGGCCGGAACCTCATCGCGAATGATGTCGTTGCACAGCTCGATGCACTCATCGCAAATGAAGACCGAAGGCCCCGCGATGAGCTTCTTGACCTCGTGCTGGCTCTTTCCGCAGAAGGAGCAGTAGAGGACCTTTTCGCCAGTGGCGCCTTTCTTGTCGGGCATGTGTGTGCGAGCCTGCGCTGAGCTGGGAGAACGTTGTCGGATGATAGATCAAGTGCCGCCCGGGTTGTCCGGGCGAAAAGGGTTCGAAAATCGACCCTCCAGGCAGGCTTTTCGGGGGTTCAGCCCCGCTTTTCGAGAACTTGGTCGATCAGGCCGTAGGCCTTGGCCTCTTCTGAACTCATGTAGTAGTCGCGCTCCGTATCGGTCTGGATCTTCTCCAGCGTCTGGCCGCTGCGCTCGGCAAGGATGCGGTTCAGTTGCTCGCGGGTCTTCAGGATCTCGCGGGCGTGGATCTCGATGTCCGTGGCTTGGCCTTGCGCGCCGCCGAGCGGCTGGTGGATCATGATCTTGCTGTTGGGCAGCGCGAGGCGCTTGCCCTTGGCGCCTGCTGCCAGCAGAAATGCGCCCATGCTGGCCGCCATGCCGATGCACATCGTCGAGACATCCGGCTTGATGAACTGCATGGTGTCGAAGATCGACATGCCGGCGCTGACGCTGCCGCCCGGTGAGTTGATGTAGAACGAGATGTCCTTGTCGGGGTTTTCGCTCTCCAGGAACAGCAATTGCGCCACCACCACGTTGGCCGTCTGGTCGTTGACCGGGCCGACCAGGAAGATGATGCGCTCGCGCAGCAGGCGCGAGTAGATGTCATAGGCGCGCTCGCCGCGGCCCGACTGCTCGATGACCATCGGGACCATGCCCAGGGCCTGTGTGTCCATTGCGCTCATGGTGCTCGCCTTCTGCAAAGAGGTTTGAATCGATCTGATGCCCATTATGTCGCTCGTGTCAAGGCCTGTGATCGGGCGAAAAAAAGCCCGGCCACATGGGCCGGGCGCTTGCCGGAACCGGCTCGATCAGGCCGTCATCAGCTCGTCGAACGGCACCAGCTTGTCGCTGACCTTGGCTTGCGCCAGCACATAGGTGGTGACGTTGTTCTCGATCACAACCGCCTCGACCTCAGACATCCGCTGGCGGTCCGACAGGTACCAGCGCACCACGTCGGCCGGCTTCTCGTAGCTCTGGGCCATTTCCTCGATGTGCGCCTGCAACTGCTCGGGCTTGGCCTGAAGGCTGTTCTGGCGCACCAGCTCCGCCACCACCAAGCCCAAGCGCACGCGACGCTCGGCTTGCGGGGTGAAGATCTCGGCGGGGATCGGGGCGGTGTCGGCATCCTTCACGCCACGCTGCTTCAGGTCGGCCCGGGCGTTCTCGACCAGGCGCTCGAGCTCGGCGTCCACCAGTGCCTTGGGCAGATCCAGTTCGGCGTTGTTGACCAGCGCGTCCATCACGGCCGCCTTGTTGCGGGCCAGCACGCGGAACTTGACCTCGCGCTCCAGGTTCTTCTTCACGTCGGCGCGCAGCGCCTCGACGGTGCCGCCAGCGATGCCCAGCGACTTGGCGAAGCCTTCGTCGACAGTGGGCAGATGCTGGGCCTCGATCTTCTTCATGGTGACCATGAAGTCGGCCTCCTTGCCCGCCACGTCCTGGCCGTGGTAATCGGCCGGGAACTGCAGGGGGAAGGTCTTGGATTCGCCGACCTTCATGCCGCGAACGGCCGTGTCGAACTGCTCCAGCATCTGGCCTTCGCCGATCAGGAACTGGAAGGCCTCGGCCTTGCCACCGGCAAAGGGCTCACCATCGATCTTGCCCTCGAAATCAATCGTCACCCGGTCACCGACCTCGGCGCCATCGGCGGCCGGGCGCTGGGCAAAGGTGCGGCGCTGTTTGCGCAGGATGTCGACCGTCTTGTCGATGGCGGCGTCGTCGACATCGGCGTTGACGCGCTCGACCTCGGCTGCGGTGATGTCACCCAGCTTGACCTCGGGGTAGACCTCGAAGGTGGCGTCGAAGGCCATCTGGCCCTCGGGCGAGTTGTCCTTCTGGGTGATGTTGGGCACGCCGGCGACGCGCAGATCGGCTTCGTTCGCCGCCTGGGCGAAGGCCTGGCCGAGCTTGTCGTTCATCACTTCGTACTGCACCGAGTAGCCGTAGCGCTGAGCCACGACCGACATCGGCACCTTGCCAGGGCGGAAGCCATCGGCCTTGACGGTGCGGGCCAGCTTCTTGAGCCTGGTTTCCACTTCGGAGCTGATCTCGGTGGCCGCCAGCGTCAGGGTGATGCGGCGTTCGAGCTTTTCGAGGGTTTCAACGTTGACTGCCATGATGCGAACTCTGGTTGCGTGACGTGTGCTGGTGCGCGGGGCCGGACTCGAACCGGCACGCCGGTGAAGGCGTCAGGACCTAAACCTGGTGCGTCTACCAATTTCGCCACCCGCGCTAAGTGGATTCAAGCCTGCTTGACAAAATTCCTGTCGGAACCCTGCCGCGCAAGCCCGTGGCA
>CAYJEC010000561.1:0-2747 GCA_964369025.1 uncultured Ideonella sp.
GCACGTCGAGCATGAGGCGCATGCGCGTGATGTCGTGCAGGTCTTCCGGCGCCAGCGCTGCCACCCGGAAGCCGCGCCGCTCGTCGGCGCGCACCAGGCCTTCTTGCGACAGCCGGCTCAATGCCTCGCGCAGCGGGCTGCTGGAGAACCCGTAGGCGGCCTGCAGTTCCTCCACCTTGAGCTTGGTGCCGGCGGCAAACGTGCCGGTCAGTACATCGTGGCGCAGCCGCTGGAAGGCCTGGTCGACGAGGGGTGGGCTGTACTCGGGCATGGTCATCCTTTCTTGCGCAGCCTGCATTCTATGCACAGAACACTGCGCCAGGCAGGACGCACGGTCAATTGCGCGGTGCGCCCACCAGAACGAACAGCATCTTGGCGGGCTTGTCGCTGCGATTGCGCCAGGCATGGCGGGTGCCGTTCTGGACCAACACGTCGTGCGGGCGCAGCGTCACTTCCTTGCCGTCGTCCAGCTCCAGCACGATCTCGCCCTCGAGCACCACGTCGTAGTCGATGCTGTCGGTGGTGTGCATGCCCGGGTGGTCCATCTCGAAGCGCTCGGCCAGGCCGGGCGCGTTGGCAGCGAACTCGGCACCGAACGCGGCCGGGTCGAAGTCCGAACGCATCATCACGGCATCGGGCGGGAAGCTCACGAACATCAGCCGGGTTTCGCCGGGGCCGGGGACGAACGTGGCTTGCGGTGAATCGTCTCGCGGCGTGCCTTGGCCGAGTGTGGCCTTGGCGGGGGTGGACCAGATCAGCGCCGATTCGAAGCCCGGTACGCTCCGATACGAAGCAGAGCGAGGCGCGGGCCCGTCGCTGACCACGCCCGAACGGCCTTCGGGCCCGATGCCCGTGACGACACGTCTGACTTTCATTTGCATTCCTTGTTGACCCCCAAGCCGCCTCGGGGCGGCCCGGGGGCGATTTAGGGGTTGATCACGAAGTTGCTGAAGCCGCCATTGCGCTGCGAGATACCGGAGATGGCCTCGTTGACCTTGTCCAGCGGGCTGCACACATGTTCGAGGACCGACAGGTCCAGCGTGCCGGCCTCGGCCATGTCGGCCATGTCCTGGCCTTCGGCGGCGGTGAACCAGGCCGAGCCCGAAATGCTCTGCTGCTCGTCCATCATCGTGTGCAGGTCCATGCCGACCATGCCCATGATGGCGCCGATGTTGACGGCACGGCCGCCGCGGGCCAGTGCGCGCACGCCCTGCTGCAGCGTCTCGTGCTGCGCTCCGGGGCCCAGCGCGTCGATGAACACGTCCACGCCCAGCCCGCCGGTTTGCCTCTTGGCCCAGACGTCCAGCGGCTCGTCGTCGGTGATGGAAAACACCTCGATGCGGTTGGGAGCGAGCGCCTTCACGCGTTCGAGCAGTTTCTTGTCGCGGCCGGTACCCAGGATCTTGGTCACGCCCATCGCCAGCCCGAACAGGGCGCCGCCGATGCCCAGCGTTCCGCTGATGCCGTTGACCAGCATGCTCTTGCCCGGGCCCAGGCCACTCTTGCGCATGGCCGAATACATCGTGCCCAGGTAGCCGAAGCGCGCCGCCTGGTTGTAGGTCACGTTCTTCGGCAGCTTCACCAGCGCATACTGCGGCGCCACCATGAACTCGCCCATGCCGCCGCCCGGGTAGTTCTGGTAGAGCTTGAGCGAGTTCTGCGAGAAGCCGAAGTAGCCGCGAAACGCATAGTGCGTGCAGTTGATCAGGTCGCCCGTCCGGCACGCCCGGCAACCGCCGCAGTACAGGCCCGGGTTGACGTACACACGGTCACCGGGCGCCCAGGTGTGCACATGCGAGCCGACCTTGACGATCTCGCCCGCCGGGTCCAGGCCGAACACGGCCGGCAGCGGAGGCAGCGGCAGTTCGGGGAACCAGGTGGTCCAGTTCGCGAGAATGTTGCCCAGGTTCGGAACGATGCCGCAGGCATGCACCCGCAGCAGCACGTCGTTGTCGCCGGGTTCGGGGATCGGAATTTGCTCGATCTTCATCGCCTCGCCAACCTTGTGCAGGCGGGCGGCTTTCATCTGTGCCATCGCGGTCTCCAAGTAATGCACACAAAATATCTTTGTGCATATTTTGTTGACTGGAGTGGCTGCAGCAATCAGGTCAAACCCGCGTGGCGCTCCGTTGGCCGAACCTGGAGTGTCTCGGTCGCCACCGCCTTCAGCCGCTCGCGCAGCCACGCGTGGGCGGCATCGCGGTCGTTGTGCCGGTTCCACTGCATCACCAGCCTGAGCGGCGGGATGTCGAAGGGGGGCTTCAGCAGCCGCACCGGCAGCATGCGGCCGTACATCTGCGCCAGGCGGGTGTGCATGGTGGCAATGCGCTGTGTGCCCACCACGAGCAAGGGCAGGGCGTTGAACGAACTGGCCGTGACCACCACGTTGCGCGCCACGCCGTGCGCGGCGAAGAACCAGCTCTCGAACGTGGCCACCCGCTGGTCGCCGAATTGCGCGGCCACGTGGCGCGCGGCCATGTACTGCTCGTAGCCGAGCTGCCTGCCCGACAGGTGAAAGCCGGTCCAGACGACGCAGCTGTAGCTCTCGTCCAGCAAGTGCTCCAGCGGGTGGGATTCGCTGGCGTTGCGTTCCGGGTAGATCGCCAGATCGACGTCGCCGCGCTCCAGGCGCTGCAGGTTGCTGTCGCCCAGCCCCACCACGTCCAGCGAGATGCCGGGGGCCTCGCTTTCGAGCCGTTGAGCCAGTGGCGTGAGCAGCACGGTGGTGGCGTAGTCCGATGCATTGA
>CAYJEC010000562.1:0-2728 GCA_964369025.1 uncultured Ideonella sp.
CAGCAACTGCGCTGTCTCGCCGCTGCCGCTCGCGTCGACACGAGTACGCAGGTCTCCTGCAGCCACGGCCTCGGCCACCTTCACGGCTTCACCGATCGGCCGGCTGATCAAACCGCTGAGCCACCAGCTCAGCCCCAGCAGCGCGGCGCCGGCGATGACGGCTGCAGCCAGCAGGACCATGTAGGCCACGCCGACGTCCTTTTCACCGCCGGTCTGGATGGCCTTGGCCTGGTTGTCCAGGAGGTCACTCAGCTCCGCCATTTGAACTTCCAGGGTGCGGAAGGCCTTGTCGAACTCAACGTACTTGGCCTGCGCGGCGGCTCCGTCCTGGAATGCCAGCTTCACTTCGGCTGAGGCGCTGTCGATGTACGCTGCCAGCGGAGCCTGGACGTTGCCAACGGCAGCGCGCGCGTTGTCATCCAGAGGCAGGGCTGACAACTGCGCCAGCGAATCCTTGAAGGTCTTGGCGTGGTCAGCCAGATCGTCCTCGATCGACTTCTGCTTGTCGGTCGCTTGAGTGGCTGCGGACAGCAGGGCAGCCAGCACGTCGGCACGCAGCGCGTCATGCATCATGTCGGCCTCCATCTGGGCGCGCAGCGCGGAACCGGAGGTGGCGAGTTGGCCATTGTCGCTGGCCAATGAACGCATCGTGGCCATGCCGACACCTGCCACGGTGGCCACGCAGACCAAGCCAGCGAGGCTGAAGCCGAGGAGTTGACGGCGCAGGGAGAAGTTGAAGGCCATGGTGGTGCTGGAAAGGGTTGGCGAGAAACCAGTGTGGGAGATCAAAAGGCGAGCTTGGCACCCAAGGTGACCATGCGCGCCTGCTCGGCGCCAGCGTGCTGCGCGTAGGACAGGTTGATGTTCAGCGTTTCGGTGGCGTCCCAGCGCAGACCGACACCCAGCCAGGGGCGGCTGCCGCTTTCGCCAAAGGCTTCGGCGCCCCAACCCACGGTCTCGTTGAAATCATTCTCGAGTGCCAGGGCCCAAGTGGTGCGGGTCACGCGGTCTTCGCGGTAGTAGGCCCGGCCGAGGTTGACATGGCCGGTCCAGCCTTCGGCCAGAGGCGTACTCGACACCAGGTTGACCGAGCCCAGTTCGAGACGAAAGCCGTTACCGCCGTTGGCGTCACGCGCCCAGGCCGCTCCATAGGCCAGCGTCAGTGACGAGCCGCTCTCGCCGCCGTCGATCAGCTGGGTCTTGGCTCCCAGGCTCAGCCCCAGGCTGGTTTGCCCAGCACTGCGGCTCTGGCCGAGCGCCACGGCGAGCTGGCTGGACATCCCGGCGCCACATCCAATCTGCGTGGACAGCGTGGTCTCTGCCGGGCTGCCCTGAGCGGTGCTTCTGCCGGCGACCGGTTCCCACTCGCAGTCCCCGCGGTCCAACACGCCTGCGTCTTCGGTGACCAATGGGCGGCCGGCATGGGCCGAAGTGGCCAGAAGTGCCAGCAGGGGGAGGGCCAGGTACAAACGCATGCGTCCGACTCCTTGCCGCCCCGTATGGGCCGGCACGAGGGGCCACATACCGCGCGCACGATGACACCGCGTCGATCAAAGGCTTTGCTTCACTGCTTGCAGCACCTCAAGTGGGTGTGTGGCCCCGATGGGGCACCCGCGCCCACGAAGTATCGGCAGGACGGACGTTCTGACTTAGATCAAAAAGCACGAAAAACCGTGGCCATTCATCGCGGAATGGTGCAAAGGTTCTCGCACCAGGGCGTCAGCCCAGCAACGCCAGCACGGCGGCGGCGGTGTCCTCCGGCCGCTCCATCGGGAACAGGTGGCTTCCCTCCATCCACTGGAACCGATGGCGGGCCAGCGCATGCGAGGCGGCGGCCCCGGCCTGGCGCAGTTCCACCGACCGGGTACCAGCCAGGAAGGCCACCTGGCACTGGGGCGGGTGGCGGTGGATCACCGTGCCCAGGTGATGGGGCAGGGTGTTATAGATGCGCGTCTCAACCTCGCGCCGGAACGCCAGTTCGACCAGCCCGCCTCGCTCCTCGAAGCCACTGGCGACATAGTCTTCCAGCACGCGTGGATCCCACCGGGCGAAGGCACTCTTGGACTGGAAGTGCGCCAGCACGGCGGCGCGGTCTGGCCACTGGTAGCGGCGTTGCTGCGACACCTTGCCGGGTGACACGCGAGGCATCAGCCCGCTGCGCTTGAGAACCTGCAGGCTGTGGGCGCGCCAGCCTGTGACCACCGGTGAATCCAGCATCACCAGCCAGGAGGCGAGGTCCGGCCGCCTGCAGGCAGCCAAGAGGCTCAGCAGGCCCCCCAGCGAATGGCCCACCAGGATGGCCGGCCCGCCGACCTCTGCGTCGATGAAATCGATCAGTTGATCGCGCAGCCCGCGCCAGTTGCTGGCCACCGGGTAGGCCGGGTCATGGCCGAATCGCTCGACCGCGTGCACCGTGTAGCCGGCCGCCTGCCAGCGCTCGAACAGCACCCGGTAGGTGCCGGCAGGGAAGCCGTTGGCATGCGAAAAAACGATATGGCGGGTAAGCAAGGGCACCATTCAGACGATGCGCTCGCCCGGGTGGCTGATCTTACGGAGCGGCTCGAAGCGCTCGGAGGGCGCCAACAGCGGGTGTGCGGTGGCCGCGCCGTCCCAGTGCGGGTCGTCGATCGACTCGAACACCTGGCGCAGCTTCTGGCCCCAGGTGCTGCGGATCATGTGGAAGTACGGGTTGTGCTCGTCGATGCAGACGAGCTGATCGCTGGCGAAG
>CAYJEC010000563.1:0-2727 GCA_964369025.1 uncultured Ideonella sp.
CTTCGACCCCTACCCCTACATCCTGCTGAACCTGTTCCTGTCGATGCTGGCGGCCATTCAGGCGCCCATCATCCTGATGTCGCAGAACCGGCAATCCGAGAAGGACCGCCTCAGTGCCGAGCACGACTACGAGGTGAACCTGAAGGCCGAGTTGGAGATCATGTTGCTGCACGACAAGCTCGACAACCTGCGCCAGACCCAGTGGCAGGAACTGATGGCGATGCAGACGGAGCAACTCGGATTGCTGGCGGGACTGCTCGAGCGCCAAGCCAAGCCGCATTCATGAAAAAGCCCGCGGCTGCGGGCTTGGCGGAAGGCTCGGGCAAGTGGATCAGGTCTTGCCGTACTTGACCTTGGCGGCTGTCGTGCAACTGGCCTTGGTGTCACCCGACATGGTGTCGCACTTTTCGATCGCCACCTTGTAGTCGGCATCGAGCGTGGCCTGAACGGTGGCCTTGGCGGCATCGCCCATCTGCATCGACATCTTGGCCTCTGCCAGCGCCTTGCTCTCGGCCGCCTTGGCTTCCTGCACGCAGACATCCTTCACGTTGCCGGCCTTGTCGTCGCACTTCTCCTTGGCCACCGCATAGGCGGATTCGGCCTTGGCCACCAGCACCTTGTTCTGGTCTTCTGCCTTGCCGCTGAGGTTGTACTCAATCTCGGCCAGGCCGACCTTCTCGACCGCCTTGGCCGATTCGACGCAGACCTCCTTGGTGTTGCCGGCCATCTTGTCGCAGGCGGCACGGTCCATCTTGTAGTCTGCGGCAATGCGCGTCTTGGCCTGGCTGTATTCGGTCTTGGTCATGACCTGGGCCTGCGCCATCGGGAGGGCCAGGGTCAGCAGGGCGGCCAGCGCGAGCCGAGCCTTCAGGGCGAAGTTCTTTTTCATGGGGGTTCCTTCGGTTATGTCGAGTCGAACGGGAGCGATCGACACGATGAAGGCAGTGTGTCGAACCACCCCCGCTGGCGCCAGCGGACGGCCGCTCCCTCTGCCGTAGGCCAAGCCCTACACCCACCGCCTGGGGGCCTTGTAGGAATCGTCCTTCAAGCCGCCCCCGCGCCGGCCGATGGTGCCCGGCCCGCATCAGGTGCACACTGCGCCAGCGTTCCCCCGCCTTGCAGAGAGTTCAACCGCAGCGAAAGCAGTGCCGCCCATGCCCCGGCTCAAGACCTACATTGTCGAAGACAGCCCCGTGATCCGGGAGAACCTCATCGCCACGTTGGAGGAACTCGTGCCGGTCGACGTCGTGGGCACGGCCGACGACGAGTTCACTGCGGTGCAGTGGCTGAGCCGTGCCGAACAGCGTGTCGACCTGGTCATCGTCGACATCTTCCTCAAGGGCGGCTCGGGCCTGGGCGTCTTGCGCGCCGTGCACGGCCTGCCGCGGTTCCGCATGGTCGTGCTGAGCAACTACGCCACCCCCGATATGCGCCGCAAATGCCTGGAGCTGGGGGCCGACCAGGTCTTCGACAAATCGCACGACATCGACGCGCTGATCAGCTATTGCGGCCAACTGGCCGAGACGAGGCGCAGCCTGAACGGGCATGACCCGGCGGCCTGATGCACCCCCTACTGGATCAGCCCGTTCTTGAGCGCGTAGTAGGTGAGGTCGCTGTTGGAGGCAAGCTGGAGCTTCTCCATCACCCGGGTGCGGTAGGTGCTCACGGTCTTCACGCTGAGCGACATGCTCTCGGCCATCTGTCCGATTGCTTCGCCCCGAGCCAGCCGCAGGAAGACCTGCAACTCGCGCTCGGACAGCAACTCGTGCGCCGGCTTGTCGCCGCTGCCGCCAGGCGCCAGGTTGTCAGCCAGCCGCTCGGCGATGCCGGCAGTGATGTACTTGCGCCCGCGCACGACCGTGCGAATGGCCTTGACGATCTCCTCGGGATCACAATCCTTGTTCAGGTAGCCGCTGGCACCTTGGCGAAGCAAGGTGATGGCGTAGTGCTCCTCGGGAAAGCCGCTCAGGATCAGCACCGGCAGGTCGGGGGCACGGGCCCGGATCCCGGCCAGAGCGTCGACGCCGCTCTGGCCCGGCATCGAGATGTCCAGCAGGATCACGTCGACCTCGCCCTGGCGCACGATGTCCAGCGCCTCCCTGCCGTTGGCCGCCTCGGCCACGACCTTGAAGTCGACCTCGTCGACGAAAAACTGGCGCAGGCCGGCCCGCACCATGGCGTGGTCGTCGACGATGGCGATGCGGATCATGGGGTGAATCTGTACGGCACGATCCATCCTCCCACGTTTCGGGCCCGGAGGGTGAGGTGAGTGTGATCGGCGGCTTGAACGACGACGCCGTCGTCACCGCTCTGGAACTGCTGCTGCTCCTGCTCCTGCTGTTGTGGGCCATGCTGCGCTACCGGCGCCAGACCCTGGTGTTGCGGGCCCGCCAGCTGGAGTTGCAGCGTCTGCTGCAGGTCGAGCACGACAGGCTGGAGATCGAGGTGGCGCAACGCACCGCGCAACTCACCGGGCTGGCCCAGCGCCTGCAGACCGCACGCGAAGATGAACGCAACCGCCTGGCGCGGGACCTTCACGACGAACTCGGCTCGCTGCTCACCTCGGCCAAGCTCGACGCGGCGCGCATCCGCTCGCGCCTGGCGGCGGGCCAGGCGCCCGAGGCCCTCGAGCGCCTGGCCCACCTGGTGAGCACGCTGGACAGCGTCATCGCCCTGAAGCGCCGCATCACCGAGGACCTGCGGCCCTCGGCGCTCAGCAACCTGGGC
>CAYJEC010000564.1:0-2721 GCA_964369025.1 uncultured Ideonella sp.
TGTGGCGTCTCCCGCTGCCCGGCGGATCGAAAACCGCGTGATCGGCGCCGATGCCAACCCGTACTGTGCCCTGGCCGCGACCTTGGCCTGCGGCTACCTGGGAATCAAGAACAAGATCGAGCCCAGCCACGAGTGCAAGGGCGATGCCTACCTGGGGGACTACCAGCTGCCGCGCAGCCTGGTCGAGGCCCTGGAACTGCTTCGCAACGAGAAGGACCTGGCCGAGGTGCTGGGCAAGGACTTCATCACGGTCTACACCGAGGTCAAGGAGATCGAACACGCCGAGTTCATGAAGGTGATCTCGCCCTGGGAGCGTGAACACCTGCTGCTCCACGTCTGATCACTATTCGAGGCATTGAAACCATGAACACGATCACCATTCAGGCCCCTGCTGTGGCCACCAAGCGCACGACCAAGGAGTGGCAACAGGCCGATGCGGCGCATTTCATGCACCCGTTCACTGACTTCGGTGCACTGGCCAAGAAGGGTTCGCGCATCATCACCCGGGCCGAAGGCATCTACCTCTGGGACAGTGAGGGCCACAAGATCCTCGACGCGATGAGCGGCCTGTGGTGTGTGAACGTCGGCTATGGCCAGCAGGCCCTGGTTGACGCCGCCACGCGCCAGATGAAGGAACTGCCGTTCTACAACGCGTTCTTCCAGACCGCCACACCGCCGGCGATCGAGCTCGCCGAGTTGCTGGCCCAGGTCAGCCCGCCGCAGTTCAAGCACGTGTTCTTTGCCGGCTCGGGCTCCGAGGGCAATGACACGGTGGTGCGCATGGTGCGGCGCTACTGGGACATCCTCGGCCAGCCCGAGCGCCAGGTCATCATCGGCCGCAAGAACGGCTACCACGGCTCGACCATGGCGGGCGCCTCATTGGGCGGCATGAGCTACATGCACGCACAAGGTGGGTTGCCGATCCCCAATATCGTGCACATCGACCAGCCCTATGCCTTCGAAAATGGCAAGGGGATGGAGCCGGCCGAGTTCGGCAAGTTGGCGGCGAGCTGGCTGGAAGCCAAGATCCTCGAGATCGGTGCCGACAAGGTGGCGGCCTTCATTGGCGAGCCGGTCCAGGGCGCGGGTGGCGTGATCGTGCCGCCGGCGAACTATTGGCCCGAGATCCAGCGCATCTGCGACAAGTACGGCATCCTGCTGGTCAGCGACGAGGTGATCTGCGGTTTCGGCCGAACCGGCAACTGGTTTGGTTGCGAAACCATGGGCTTCAAGCCCGACCTGATGACTTTCGCCAAGGGCGTGACCTCCGGCTACATCCCTCTCGGCGGCGTGATGGTTGGCGATCGCATGGCCAAGGTGCTGATCGAGCAAGGCGGTGACTTCAACCACGGCTACACCTACTCGGGCCACCCAGTGGCTTGTGCGGTGGCCCTGGCCAACATCAAGCTGATCCAGCAACAGAAACTGGTCGAGCATGTCCGCGACGATGTGGGCCCATATCTTGCTGAGAATTTCGCGGGGCTGCGCGAACACCCGTTGGTGGGCAACACGGAAACATGCGGTTTGATGGGTGCGATTCTGCTGGTCAAGGACAAGGCGAAGAGCCTGCCCTTTGCGTCCGACTTGGAGGTCGGCATGGTGTGCCGCACCCACTGCTTCGCCAACGGGCTGATCATGCGTGCCGTCGGCGACCGCATGATCATCGCCCCGCCGCTGGTGATGAACCGTTCGCAGATGGACGAAATGATGGCGCTGATCCGTCGTTGTCTCGATCTGACGCTGGCCGAAGTGCGCGCCAAAGGCTGGTTCTGAACCTGGTGGCTGAGGCGCAACCGATGGCTTCCACCGATGCACCGCGCCTTGCCGGCCGCCTAGACTGCTTGGCGAGCCCACCGGCCGCCGGCCCGCCCGTCGCGCTGCGCCCGCCCCGATTTTCGTTTTCACCTTCGTCACACGGAGATTCCTCGATGAAATTCACGCTCGCACGATCGGCCTTGACGCTTGCCGCCGCCTTGTTGGCCACCGCCTTCGGAGCAGCCCAGGCCCAGGAGGAGGAAAAGGTTCTCAACATCTACAACTGGTCGGACTACATCGGTGACGACACGATCAAGAATTTCGAGAAGGAAACTGGCATCAAGGTCCGGTACGACAACTTCGACAACAACGAAATCCTCCACGCCAAGCTGGTGGCCGGCAAGACCGGCTATGACATCGTGGTGCCCTCGTCTAACTGGGCTCGCCTGCAGATCACGGGCGGCCTGTTTGCCAAGCTCGACAAGGCGCAGATCCCGAATCTGAAGAACGTCGACCCGGCGGTGGCCGCCCAACTGGCCAAGATCGACCCGGGCAATCAGCATGTGGTCGACTGGTTGTGGGGCTACACCACGGTTGGCATCAACGTCGACAAGGTCAAGGCAGCCCTGGGCAGCACCCCGATGCCTGACAACGTCTGGGATCTGGTCTTCAAGCCCGAGTACGTGTCCAAGCTCAAGTCCTGTGGCGTGTCCTTTCTGGATTCGGCCGACGAGGTGGTGCCGGCGGTGCTGCACTACATGGGCAAGGCACGGGTGTCGAAGAACCCCTCCGACTACGGTGCTGCGCTGACCGCCCTCAAGGCGATCCGCCCGTATGTGACATTGTTCAGTTCCTCGGGCTACATCACCGACATGGACAACGGCTCGATCTGCGCGGCTCTCGGTTGGTCGTGTGACATCAACATCGCTCGCCAGCGTGCCGCCGACGGCAAGACCGGTCAGAACA
>CAYJEC010000565.1:0-2720 GCA_964369025.1 uncultured Ideonella sp.
CAGCGAGGTGGCCGATCCCTGCCAGGTGTCGCCGCCGTCGAGCAGCAAGGCGCCGGGTCGGCTGGCCTTCATGCGCTTGACCAATGTGGCCAGGTGCGCAAAGCCACCCACCTTTCCGTAGCGGCGGGCAGCAGTCTCGAAGTCGACAAAGGTGTAGGCGTGCGCCTGAGGCGTGCCTGGCCGGATGCCCAGGCTGCGCAGAAGCTTCTCGCCCACCACGTGCGGGCTCTGACCCGCCATACCGGCCAGCCCCAGGTTCACGCTGGGCTCGCGGAAGTAGATGGGCTTGAGTTGCGCATGGCAGTCGGTCATGTGCAGGAACGACACCTGGCCGAAGCGTGGTAGGTCGTACAGGCCCTGCTCGGCCGTGGCAGCATCGGCGTGGGCGTAGCGGCCCAGGCTCATTCCGGCGACAGAAGCGGCCGACATGACTTGCAGGAATTCGCGCTTGGACAGGCTCATGATAAGTATTCGCTTATGTTTTGGACCGAAAACAGCCCGCCAAAGCGGGCTGGGTGCGCAGGCCTACTGATTGACCGGCGAAGTCGGGTCCAGCAACAGTGCCATCACGTGGCGGATCTGTGCCTCTTCGAGCAGACCGGTATGGCCGAAGCGCGGCATGTTGGAGCAGGCGCTGTAGGCCTTGGAGTTCCACAGCTTGCCCCAGGTGTACTGCACGATGGCGGCCGAAGCAGGGTCCGCCGGGTTCTTAACCCCTCGAACCTTGCCGTAGTTGTACAGGCTGGGACCAATGTTGCCGAAGGAGACCTCCTGCTTGCCGATCTGGTGGCAGTTGTAGCAACTGCCTCCGTTTGCGGTGGGAGCAGCCGACTTGTCGGTCCAGGTCATACCGCGGCCGTTCTGGGCCAGCTTCTCGCCTTCCTTCCAGTCGCCCAGGTACTGCCCACCCGCTGGCCAGCGAATGGTGGCCAGGGCTTCTGACTCGATCTGCTTGGTCAGCGCTTCAGTGGGGGGCTGTTCGGAGGAGCAGGCCTTCTGGCCGAGGTCTTGGTCCAGGCGTTTGACCGTGGCAATTCCTTCGTCACGGAACGAGGCCTTCAGCATGGCAACGGCTTGTGCATCCAGTTCAGCCGGGCTTGGAAGCGTGGCGCAACCGACGAGACCGGCCGACGCCAGGATGGCTGCCAGGGTATGCAAGGTGTACTTCTTCATGCCGGCTCCTTCAGCGCTTGATGGCAGGGGCCACCGACTCGGCGCCCTTGGCGTTGACGCCCATGTAGACACCCAAAGCGATGGTCACGTCCGACGCATACCCCGGGTAGGGGAAGCGCTGCTGGCGGTAGCAGTCGTTCAGTCGGCGCTGCATGCTCCACAACTCGCCACTCGACACACGATAAGCCGGCCAGGCAGCGAAGCCGATGCCGTCACCGGGGTTCTTGGTGAGGTTGGGGAGATCCTGCAGGCGGATGCGCTTGCCCTCTTCGGAGTGGCAGGAGGCGCAAGAGAAATCCATCGGGCCACCGCGGAAGAAGAAGGCGCGCTTGCCGAGTTCGAACATTCGCCGCTCTTCAAGGTGGCCCTGCGGCAGGTTCATGCGCAGGCCCTTCGATTCGGCCGAGACGTAGGCGGCCAGCGCCTCCATGTTCGCCTGCTCGCCCTTGCCGAACGCAGTCTTGGCGATCGCATCGGTGTCCAAGCCCTGCAGTGTGCTCATGCAACTCAGCAGGCGCGATTCGAGATCCTGGACCCGGCCCGTGTCGGCAAACCAGCGAGGCAGTTCGACAAAGGCGCCCTTGACAATACCGGGGCCTTTGCCCAGATCGCAGCGCTCCAGCGATTGGTTCTTCGGGCCGCGCTTCTGCTTCCACAGGCCCTCGCCCTTGGCCTCGAACAGATCGGCCGGGTTGCCGTCGGCCAGCAAGGCGCGGTACTCGGCGATGCCGTCGGCCGCGCTCTTTTGAGCCAGCGCCAGCGTCGGGACCGCGGCATGCCACAGGCCAGCGCCCAAACCCACCTCGAACCGGTCATCACCTGTCTCCTTTGCCGTTGCGTGGACTGCATGTGCGGTGCGTCAGGACACCGTGGCTTCGTCGGTCCGCTTGTCGCCCTTGTTGTCGGTCCAGTTCACGGCCACCTTGTCGCCGGCCTTGGCGCCCTTGATCGTGAACTGAAGGAATGGGTTCTTCGACACCGAGGGGCCCCACTCGGCGGTCATCACGACCTTGCCGTTCAGCGAGGCACTGACCTCGCTGATGTGCCACGCCGGGATGGTCTTTCCAGCTGAATCCTTGCGTTGGCCGCTTTCCATCTCGTGGGCCATGAGGACGCGCACGGTGGTCTTGTCACCGGCGGCTTGGGCGCGAATGCGCATCGGGTCTGCCATGTCGATCTCCTTCTTGGCCTGCCGCAACCAGCGGCGGCCGAATGTGGGGGTAAGGGGTGTCCGAGGTGTGCGGGATCAGCCGCCGCAGCCACCCAGCGTGACCTTGACTTCCTTCTGGGCAAAGAAGACCTTGTTGTCTTCGGTCACCGCCACGGCGAAGACGTTGGAAGACTGGCCCATCTTCACCCGGGTCGAGAAGTTGGCGTCGATCTCTGGCGAGACGTTGAACAACGCGGCCAGGACCGACGGGTTCTTCTCAACCAGCAACATCACCTGCTTCACGTTGCCCAGGGTCGTGGCCACGCCCAGAGGCACAACCGCACCGTTCTCGGCGATGTCGGGCGCGGTGAAGACGATGTCCTTGCTTTCGACCGGC
>CAYJEC010000566.1:0-2717 GCA_964369025.1 uncultured Ideonella sp.
TGGTCGTGCCACTGGCGCCACTGGCCGGCGCGGTGCTCGCCGGATTCTTCGGCAAGTCCATCGGCCGGCGCGGTTCCCACGTCGTCACCATCCTGGGCGTGCTGATCGCCTTCGTCATTTCGGTGATGACGCTGCTGGCCGTTGCCGATGGCGCGCGCCTGAACCAGACGCTCTACACCTGGATGTCGCTCGGCGACTTCAAGATGGAAGTCGGCTTCCTCATCGACGGCCTCACCGCCATGATGATGTGTGTCGTCACCTTCGTGTCGCTCATGGTGCACATCTACACCATCGGCTACATGGAAGAAGATCCGGGCTATCAGCGCTTCTTCAGCTACATCTCGCTGTTCACCTTCTCGATGCTCATGCTGGTCATGAGCAACAACTTCCTGCAGCTGTTCTTCGGCTGGGAGGCGGTGGGCCTGGTGAGCTACCTGCTGATCGGCTTCTGGTTCAAGCGCCCCACGGCCATCTTTGCCAACATGAAGGCCTTCCTGGTGAACCGGGTGGGCGACTTCGGATTCATCCTGGGCATTGGCCTGATCGTGGCATTCACGGGCTCGTTGAACTACAGCGAGGTGTTCGCCAAGGCCGAGGAATTCGCCAAGCTGCCGTTCCCGCTGCCGCTGTGGGGCGGCGAGTGGATGCTCATCACGGTGACATGCATCTGCCTGTTCATCGGGGCCATGGGCAAGAGTGCGCAGTTCCCGCTGCATGTGTGGCTGCCGGATTCGATGGAAGGCCCGACGCCGATCTCCGCGCTGATCCATGCCGCCACCATGGTGACGGCGGGCATCTTCATGGTGACCCGCATGTCGCCGTTGTTCGAACTGTCGGACACGGCTCTCAGCGTCGTGCTGGTCATTGGTTCTATCACGGCGTTGTTCATGGGCTTCCTGGGCATCATCCAGAACGACATCAAGCGGGTGGTGGCCTATTCGACCTTGTCTCAACTTGGCTACATGACGGTGGCACTGGGCGCTTCGGCCTACTCGGTGGCCGTGTTCCACCTGATGACCCACGCCTTCTTCAAGGCACTGCTGTTCTTGGGTGCGGGCTCGGTCATCATCGGCATGCACCATGACCAGGACATCCGCAACATGGGTGGTCTGCGCAAGTACATGCCGCTGACCTGGATCACCTCGCTGCTGGGTTCGCTGGCGTTGATCGGCACACCGTTCTTCGCCGGTTTCTACTCGAAGGACTCGATCATCGAAGCGGTGCACGCCAGCCACCTGCCGGGTGCCGGGTTCGCCTACTTCGCGGTGGTGGCCGGCGTCTTCGTGACGGCGTTCTATTCCTTCCGGATGTACTTCCTGGTCTTTCACGGCAAGGAGCGCTTCCACCACAAGCCGTTCCCGGGTGAGCACGACCACCACGACGATCACGGTGAGCACCACGACCCGCACGAATCGCCCTGGGTGGTCACAGCGCCCCTGGTGCTGTTGGCAATCCCGTCGGTGGTGATCGGCTTCCTGACCATCCAGCCCATGTTGTTCGGTGATTTCCTCAAGGACGCCATCACCGTCCACGGCGCGCATCACCCGGCGATGGCCGAGTTGGCCGAGGGGTTCCATGGCGCCACCGCCATGGCCATTCACGGCTTGACGACGCTGCCGTTCTGGCTCGCGCTGGGCGGGGTCGTGACGGCCTATGTGTTCTATCTCGTCAAGCCCGAGATCCCGGCCTGGTTCGCCAGAACCTTTGCCCCGGTGATCAAGGTGCTCGAGAACAAGTACTACATGGACTGGATCAACGAGAACATCCTGGCGGCAGCGACCCGCCGGCTCGGCATGGGCCTGTGGAAGGGCGGGGATGTCGCGGTGATCGACGGCGCGGTGAATGGCTCTGCCAGCCTGGTCGGTGCTTTTTCCAGCGTGGTCCGCACTTTGCAGACCGGCTACCTGTCGTGGTATGCGCTGTTCATGGTGCTGGGTTTGTTCGGCCTGATGACATGGCAACTGTGGCCCTACCTGATGAGCCTGATCGTTCATTGAGGCTGGGCGGAGAACAAGAATGGGTCTTTTGAGTGTTGCCATCTGGATGCCGATCGCCTTCGGCGCCTTGCTGCTGGCCTTGGGGCGCGACGAGAACGCGAGCGCCTCGCGCTGGATCGCGCTGGTCGGCGCGGTCCTGAGTTTCCTGGTGACTCTGCCGTTGGTCACCGGTTTCGACCCGGGCACGGCGGCGATGCAGTTCCAGGAGAACCTGTCCTGGATCGAGCGCTTCAATGTGCGCTACCACCTGGGCGTGGACGGCATCTCAGTCTGGTTCGTGCTGTTGACGGCCTTCATCACGGTGGTGGTGGTGATCGCAGGCTGGGAGGTCATCACCTCGCGAGCGCACCAGTACATGGGTGCCTTCCTCATACTTTCCGGCCTGATGGTCGGTGTGTTCAGCGCGGTCGACGGCCTGCTGTTCTATGTCTTCTTCGAAGCCACGCTGATTCCGATGTACATCATCATCGGCGTCTGGGGCGGCCCACGGCGCGTCTATGCGGCGTTCAAGTTCTTCCTCTACACGCTGCTCGGCTCGCTGCTGATGCTGGTGGCGTTGATCTACCTGTACTACAAGTCGGGCGGCAGTTTCGACATCCTGGCCTGGCACAAGTTGCCCCTCGCGATGCCGGCACAGGCCCTGCTGTTCTTCGCCTTCTTCGCGGCCTTCTCGGTGAAGGTGCCGATGTGGCCGGTGCACACCTGGTTGCCCGATGCCCA
>CAYJEC010000567.1:0-2704 GCA_964369025.1 uncultured Ideonella sp.
CACGCGCAAGCCGCTGGCCTGCAGCCAGCGGTAGACCACGTCGAAGGCCATCATCATGCGCGCGTGGCCCACATGGCACAGGTCGTAGATGGTCATGCCGCACACATACATGCGTGCATGCCCGGGCTCGATGGGAACGAAGTCTTCGACCCGGCGGGTCAATGTGTTGTAGATGCGCAGGGTCATCAACGAGGGCGAGGGCTGGCAGGTGCCGGAGTGAGCCCAGCGGCCAGTGCGCTGACAGCGCCCGGTGCATGGTCTGGCCGGGCTCGGCTTACCTGGGTCGGTAGAATCGAACAAGTATAGCCAAGGAGCTTTCCGACGTGACTTCCACCATCACCGGTGCCATCCCGGACTCGACCCGCTTCATTCGCCTGCCCCTGCAAGTGGGCTTCGGCATCGTTCTGGGCCTGCTCGCCGCAACGCCCGGCTGGGCCCAAAAGGTACGCCTGGCCACCAGCATGGGCGACGTCGTGCTGGAACTCGACAAGGAGAAGGCGCCCAAGTCGGTCGACAACTTCGTCGAGTACGTGAAGGCCGGCCATTACGACGGTACCGTTTTCCACCGTGTGATCGAGACCTTCATGATCCAGGGCGGTGGCATGAAGCCCGACATGAGCGAGAAGCCAACACGCCCACCCATCCCGCTTGAAGCCGGCAACGGGCTGTCCAATCTCCGCGGCACCGTGGCAATGGCCCGGACCAGCATGCCGAACTCGGCCACCTCGCAGTTCTTCATCAATGTCGTCGACAACCAGCGCCTGGACGCAGCCGGCGGCGGCTATGCCGTGTTCGGCAAGGTCACCGAGGGCATGGATGTCGTCGACAAGATCAAGTCGGTCGCCACCGGCAACAAGGGGCCGCATCAGAACGTGCCCGTGCAACCCATCCTCATCAATAAAGCATCGCTGGAGAAGTAATCATGACCAAGACTGTAGAACTGACCACCAGCGCTGGCGTGATCCGCCTTGAGCTCGACGACGCCAAGGCCCCGCTGAGCGTGGCCAACTTCCTGGCCTACGTGAACAAGGGCCACTACGACGGCACGATCTTCCACCGTGTCATCAAGGGTTTCATGGCCCAGTGCGGTGGCATGACGGCCGACATGAAGCAGAAGGCCACCGACGCGCCGATCCAGAACGAGGCCAACAACGGCCTGAAGAACGACAAGTACACCGTGGCCATGGCGCGTACCAACGCGCCGCACTCGGCGACGGCGCAGTTCTTCATCAACACCAAGGACAACAGCTTCCTGAACTTCACCGCCGAATCGTCCAGCGGCTGGGGCTATGCGGTGTTCGGCAAGGTGGTGGCCGGCACCGAAGTGGTCGATGCGATCGAGAAGGTGCGCACCGCCAGCAAGGGCTTCCACGACGACGTGCCGGTCGAGACCGTGCTGATCGAGAAGGCCGTCGAGATTGCCTGACACCGTCGGCGCAGTTCAGGTGGACCTGCCGCCGTCCACGCGGGCGGTGGATTTCATATCGGACCTTCACCTGAGCGCCGACATGCCGCTCACCATGGCGGCCTTCCAGCGCTACCTGCAGGGAACACCAGCCGATGCGCTGTTCATCCTTGGCGACCTGTTCGAGGCCTGGGTGGGCGACGACATGGCCTCGCAGGACTTCGAGGCCCAGTGTGTCCTGGCACTGGCCAACACTGCGGCGCGTATCCCGGTGTATGTGATGCACGGGAACCGCGATTTCCTGCTGGGCGAGCGATTCTTCAAGGCCAGCCGGTCCCAGCCCTTGGTCGATCCCTGCCTGGTCCGCGCATTCGGTGACCAGCGCCTGCTTCTGAGCCACGGGGACGCACTTTGCCTGGCCGACACCGCCTATCAGCAATTTCGCGCCCAGGTCCGGGCGCCTGCCTGGGCCGACGAGTTCCTGGCGCGCCCGTTGACCGAACGCCTGCAGATTGCCGCGCAGATGCGTGCGGCCAGCCGAGCGCATCAGCAACAGGCTGCACCCGTGACCTTTGCCGACGCTGACCCTGCGCTCGCTACCCGTTGGCTGGCCGACTTTGGCGCAAGGGTTCTGGTCCACGGCCACACCCACCGCCCAGCCAGTGAAGAACGGGTGGAAGGCTGGGAGCGCCATGTGCTCAGCGACTGGGATGCCGACCACACGGCGCCGGCGCGCGCCGAAGTGCTGCGTTGGACATGCCGCAGCTTCGAACGCCTGGCGCCCGGCGCGGCCTGAGCCTGTCGATGGTGGCCGCCCTGTGGCGCCGCTGGCGCGAGGCCCGAGCGCTCAGGCAGCGGGCCATCCCGGATGCCCTGTGGCAGCAGGTGCTGGACGCCTACCCCTTCATCGCACGCCGGTCTGAGGCCGATCGCGCGGCGTTGCGTCGCCTGTGCAGCCTGTTTCTCGCCGAGAAGGAGTTCACCGGCGCGGGCGGCCTGCAGGTAACCGACGACATGGCCGTGGCCATCGCCGCCCAGGCCTGCCTGCCCGTTCTCCAACTCGGCCTGCAGGCGTACGACAGCTTTGTGGGCATCGTGGTGCACGGTGACGAAGTCGTGGCGCCCCGCGAGGTGATGGACGACGACGGCATCGTGCACGCCTACGACGAGTTGCTGACCGGTTGGCAAACGACTGGATTTCTCACGCGCCTCGATCTCGCCTTCTCGCGGGACCAGGAAAAGAAAATCTACGTGCAAGATCGCATGCGCGAGAACGCCGCCGAACTCTGGTCGTGGCTC
>CAYJEC010000568.1:0-2700 GCA_964369025.1 uncultured Ideonella sp.
GCCGCGGCGCATGGTCTGGGCCCCAGTGAAAGCACCGCGCTCGTGGCCGAAGAGCTCGCTCTCCAGCAGGTCCTTGGGGATCGCCGCAGTGTTGATGGCGATGAACGGGCCCTTGGTGCCCAACTCGCCGCGCGGGCTGTGGCGGTGCAGCGCGTGCGCAACCAGCTCCTTGCCGGAACCCGATTCACCGGTGATCAGCACCGTGACGTTGCTCTGCGACAGGCGGCCGATGGCACGGAACACGTCCTGCATCGCGGGGGCCTGGCCGAGGATCTCTGGCGCCGGCAAGTGGCGCTCGTCCAGAAACTCCTCGCGCAGGCTCTCGTCCACGGCGCGGCGAATCAGCTCCACCGCCTTGGTCAGGTCGAAGGGCTTGGGAAGGTACTCGAAGGCGCCACCCTGGAAGGCCGAAACGGCGCTGTCCAGGTCAGAGTACGCAGTCATGATGATGACCGGCAGGCCGGGCAGGCGCTCCTTGATCTTGGCCAGCAGGTCCAGCCCCGAGCCGCCCGGCATGCGGATGTCGCTGACCAGCACCTGCGGTTCGTCGTCGACGAAGGCCGCCAGCACGTCGCGTGGATTCGAGAAACTGCGCACCGGCAGTTGCTCTCGGGCCAGCGCCTTTTCGAGCACGAAGCGGATGGATTGGTCGTCGTCAACGATCCAGATGGGTTTCATTGAAGGTGCTTGCTTGAGTCAACGTAGGGCCGCCCCCGAGCTGGCTCACCCCCTCGGGGGTGGCCACCGCATGCGGTGGCCTCGGGGCACCCTTTATTCAGGGCAAAGGAATCATGATCTTGAATACCGTGCGTCCCGGCGCACTGTCACATTCGATCGTGCCTTGGTGCTGTTGCACGAACGTTTGAGCCAGCGTGAGCCCGAGTCCCGAGCCGCCCTCCCGCCCTGACACCAATGGGTAGAAGATGCGTTCTCTCAGGTGATCGGGGACGCCCGGTCCGTTGTCCTCGATATGCAATTCCAGTGCCAGTCGAAAGCGCTGCTTGCCGATCGTGACCTGCCGCGCAATGCGCGTGCGCAGTTGGATCTGCGCATCGCCTTGTTCGAGGCGCTCGCTCAGGGCCTGCGTGGCGTTCTGGACGATGTTCAGCACGGCCTGGATCAATTGCTCGCGGTCGCCACGGAATTCGGGGATCGAGGCGTCGTAGTCGCGCACCACGCGCAGGCCACGCGGATGCTCCAGCAAGGCCAGCGAGCGAACCCGCTCGCAGACCTCGTGGATGTTGACGTCCCCCACCACATGCGGCTTGCGGTGCGGCGCCAGCAGCCGGTCCACCAGCGACTGCAACCGGTCGGCCTCGTGGATGATGACCTGGGTGTACTCGGTCAACTCCTGGGTGGGCACCTCGAGCGCCAGCAGTTGCGCTGCACCGCGGATGCCACCCAGAGGGTTCTTGATCTCGTGGGCCAGATTGCGAATCAGTTCCTTGGTGACCTCGGCCTGGCCGAAGGCGCGTTCTTCCCGGTCCTGCCGGGTCTGCTGCTCGATCTCGATCATCTCGACCAGAATGCGCTGGCCGGTGTGTTCGGTCTGGCTGACGATGATGTGCACCGGCAGCGACTCGATATGGCCAACCGTCGCCCGGCGCAGGGCGCCTTCGAAGCGACGGGTGGAAAACTCGTTGCGGGCCACCGCGTCGATCGCGTCGCCCAAGGCTGCGGGCTCACGGAACCATTCGTGCAGATGGCGCTGGGTCAAGGTGCGGCGCGACAACCCGATCACCGACTCCAGCACGGCGTTGACAAACAGGCACTCGCCAGCGCGGTTCACCACCGCCACCATCGTGGCCAGCAGGTCGAGCGCCTCCCAGCTCGGGGTGTCGTCGGGCCGGGTGTCGGGCGGCAAGGCGCGCCGGTTCACGGCGGCAGCTTGGCGATCTCGCGCTTGATCGCCCCGATGTCTGCCTCCTGGCGGGTGATGGCCGCACGCATCTCGGCCACACGGTCCAGGTACTTCTGGACATTGCGCGATTCGTCGCCGCGCCGGTCAGGTTCGCCATTGTTGAACTCGCGCCGCAGGGCGTCGAGCTGCTCCTCGGCACGCTTCAGTTCGGCTTCGAGAATCCTGCGGGCGTCACTGTCGCGTGCGCGCTGATCAGCCGAATCAACGCGGTCCGTGGAGGGCCTGGCGCCGCTTGCCGGCGGGCTGGCCACCGGGCGCGGCTTGGGGCCGGCGATGGTGGTGGGTTGCTGGGCCTCGCGCGCCTTGCAGCCACGAGACTCGGCCTCCTTGGCGCTGATGGTGTTGGTGAATACGTTGCCCGGGCAGACGTAGTACACCGAGCCCGCCTGGGCGCTCACCGTTGCCGGGAGAACGCCCGCCAAGGCAAACAAGGTAAGACGAGAGATGGCCTGGGTCATCATCGGCAGATTGTGACGCGAATCCCCTGCAACGCCCGCAAGTCCCCAGAGGTCGACCGGCCACAGCAACAAAAAGGGCGGCCGAAGCCGCCCTGTGCTGCTGTGTGCCGAAGCCTCACAGCGCGTAGTACATGTCGAACTCGACCGGGTGGGTGGCCATCCGGAAACGAGTGACTTCCTGCATCTTCAACTCGATGTAGGCATCGATGTAGGCATCGGTGAACACACCGCCCTTGGTCAGGAACGCACGGTCCTTGTCCAGGTAGTCCAGCGCCTGGTCCAGGCTGTGGCAGACGGTCGGGATCTTCGCGTCTTCTTCCG
>CAYJEC010000569.1:0-2689 GCA_964369025.1 uncultured Ideonella sp.
GATGGCTTTTCAAATGGGCGCCAACCTGGGTCTCGGTTTCCACGACAAAGCCCAGGCTCCAGGCATCGCCCGCACGGCCAGCGGCCAATCCGATGGCGAACGCCCCGGCGTACCAGAGCGGATTCAGCAGGCTGGGCCGGTCGCCCAGTTCGCGCAAACGCTGCGCGGTCCAGGCCAGGTGATCGATCTCCTCCCGGGAGGCCTGTTGCATCTGGGCCCGGATCCGGGAATCTCGCGCCGCCAGGGCCTGGGCTTCGTACAGGGCCTGAGCACACACTTCGCCGACGTGGTTGACTCGCATCAGCGGCCCGGAGGCACGGCGCATCTCAGGGCTGGGCGGCCCGCCGGCTCCGGTGCCTGGCGACGGCCTGCCCGCATGCGCCACGCCAGACATGGTCCGCAGGGCGTTGTCTGCGGCGATCAGCCAGGAATCCAGGCGCGATGTCATGACGCAAGCATACACACCGGTGGCACCTTGCAACTTGGCGTCACGGGCACCTCCAATGCACCAGTTTGGGGCCCGCGTTGTGGCTGGACAACGATTTCCGCGGCACGGTGGCCGATTTCTTTGCACCGCCGGGGGGCCTCTGGTGCAATAGCGGCAACTTCCGATGAGGAGGTTGGCCTGATCGGCCCCACCAGCCGCGGTGACCCGGGTTTCTCTCTCGATCGGGACCTCTTGTTCAACCTAGGAGATAGTCGCAATGAATAAGTCTTTGATCGCTCTCGCCGTGCTGGGCGCTTTCGCCGGCGTCGCGTCGGCCCAATCGTCGGTCACCGTCTACGGTTTCATTGACCAGGCGCTGGCCAAGCCGATCGGCACCGAGGACAAGCAGGTCGTTGACGGCGCAGTGTTCGGCGGCGGCAGCCGTCTGGGCTTCCGTGGCGTTGAAGATCTGGGCAACGGCTACAAGGGCGTGTTCATCATTGAGCACCGCCTGCTGGCCGATACCGGCACCCAGGCCAATGCCACCAACTTCTGGCAAGGTCTCTCGACCGTGGGCGTCGTGACCCCGTTCGGCGCGTTCAACCTGGGCCGCCAGTACACCCCGGCGTTCCTGATGATCCAGAACCAGATCGACCCGTTCGCTGGCGAAACGGTCGCTCAAGGCCGTGAAACCGGCATGCGCTTCGGTGCCATCACCAAGGTGCGCGTGGCCGACTCGATCCGCTACGACATCAGCATGAGCGGGTTCAACCTGGGAGCCTCGATCGCAGAATCGAATGCTGTCAACGGCGGCGGAGTTCCCGGCGCCAGCGACAAGCCGTTCTCCATCGCCGCGAACTATGCCGCGGGCCCGTTCTGGGTCGGTATCGGCTACGAGAACCCGGCCGACGAGGACGACAAGGTCTGGAACATCGGTGGCCGCTACAACTTCGGTTTCATGACCGCCGCTCTCGGCTACGGCCGCGGCACCAGCGCTGCCGGCCAGGAGTACACCGGCTGGCTGCTCGGTGCCACCGTGCCTGTTGGCGCCGTCGACATCAAGGCGGTGTACGCCACCAACAAGGGCGATATCGTCGGCACGACCCGCAAGATCGGTGTCGGCGCGCACTACAACTTGAGCAAGCGCACCAAGATCTATGTCGATTTCGGCAAGGTCAGCGGTGACCTGACTGCCATTGGCGCCGCTGTGGATGCCAACCCGTCGGGCTACGACCTGGGCGTCAAGCACACGTTCTGATTGGCGAATCGCGCTTCGGCGCGATCAGCCAGTGATCGGCCAGAGCCGCCTTCGGGCGGCTTTTTCGTGTGCGTATCGCCTGCGGGCAAACGCCGCCTGGGTGGACGCGCTGCGGCCGCTACACTGCGCCGGCCCGGCACGCCGCTTGCGGAGCCTGCACCCGCCCATGCTCGCCTTCATCATCCGCCGTCTGATTCAAGCCATCGTCGTGATGCTCACGGTGGCCTTCATCGCCTTCATGCTGTTCCAGTATGTGGGCGACCCGGTGACCAACCTGCTGGGCCAGGACGCCACGCCGGAGCAGCGCACGCAGTTGCGCGCCGACCTCGGCCTCGACCAGCCGTTCTTCATGCAGTTCGCCAGCTTCGTCGGCAATGCCGTGCAAGGCGAATTCGGGCTCAGCCTGAAGCAGGGCCGCAAGGTCTCGACGCTGATCATCGAGCGCTTCCCGGCCACGCTGGAGCTGGCGCTGGCCGCCGCGGTAATCGCGCTGGTGCTGGGTATCCCGATGGGCGTGTACGCTGCCCTGCGCCGAGGCAGTTTCCTGGCGCAGGCCCTGATGGGCTTCTCGCTGCTGGGCGTGTCGCTGCCGACCTTCCTGATCGGCATCCTGCTGATCCTGCTGTTCGCCGTGAACCTGCACTGGCTGCCGAGCTTCGGCCGTGGCGAGACGGTGGACATCGGCCGCTGGAGCACCGGGCTGCTGACGGTGGACGGCTGGAAGCATTTGCTGCTTCCGGCGGTGACCCTGTCGATCTACCAGCTCACGTTGATCATGCGGCTGGTACGGGCCGAGATGCTGGAGGTGCTGCGCACCGACTACATCAAGTTCGCCCGCGCGCGGGGCCTGTCGGACCGCACGGTCTACTTCGGCCATGCGCTGAAGAACACCCTGGTGCCGGTGATGACGATCACCGGCCTGCAACTCGGCGGCCTGATCGCTTTCGCGATCATCACCGAGACGGTGTTCCAGTGGCCCGGCATGGGCTTGCTGTTCATCCAGG
>CAYJEC010000570.1:0-2684 GCA_964369025.1 uncultured Ideonella sp.
GTCTCGGGCGTGTCGCCAGAGACCACCTTGATCACATTGGTGAGCATGTGCTCGCGATCACCGGGGTTGATGCGCTCGGGGCTGTAACCCACGAAAAAGTCCCGCTTCCACGTCAGGCCACTGGCGGCCTCAAGCTCGGGAATGCAGACCTCCTCTGTGGCGCCCGGATAGACAGTGGACTCGTAGACCACTGTGGCGCCCTTCTTCAGGTTTGGCCCGATGGCGCGGCTGGCGCCGATCAGCGGGCCGAAGTCGGGGATGCGGGCGTCATCCACAGGCGTCGGCACGGCGACGATGATGACGTCGGCCTCCCGCAGCTCGGAAGCGTCGCAGGTGTACTCCGCGTGAACGGCCGCACGCATCTCCTCGTCTGGAATTTCACGTGAAGGATCCTTGCCGGCGCGGCACCGCTCGACCTTCTGCTCGACAATGTCGAAACCAATCGTTCGGCCCTGCTTGCCGAATTCGACCACCAGAGGCAGGCCCACATAGCCCAGCCCAACGACTGCCACAACGCTCATTTTTCGCTCCCACGGGCCCACTCGAGCTGCTGCAGCGGACCAGGCCCCTGCGCAGCGAAGTCTTCTATTATGTCATCCAGCCCCCCAAAGGGCGGGGCAACCCTGAGTCACCTGCCCGCGCGGCTAGAATGCTGCGGCTGTCGACCGCCCCGCCCCTCTCGACTGCCCATAAGCTGATTGGCCCCAGCAGGTGCTTCCACGCGACCGGATGGGAAACCTCTGCCATGCCTCTGTCCGCAATGCCCACCCAACGCCGACCTCAACGACCCGCGCAGCGCAACTGCCGCCTCTCGATCCGGC
The DNA here is from genome assembly GCA_964369025.1 of uncultured Ideonella sp. GTDB lineage: Bacteria > Pseudomonadota > Gammaproteobacteria > Burkholderiales > Burkholderiaceae_C > Ideonella. Next base: position 822 of record CAYJEC010000570.1, read on the forward strand.
GCTCGCTGTGCGCCTTGCCGATGCTGGCGGCGCTCGCCGGCGGTGTCTTCGCACAAACGGTATCCTCGGAGACACCCGAGGCAGCGAATCAGCGCATGCTGGGGCTGCCAGGGCAACAGGGCGCCGTCGAGACAGGTCCGGTTCAGTTGCGTCCACCCGCCAATCGCCCGCCAACGCCAGAGCGCCAGCCGAAGCTCGGCTCCAACATGTTGCCGCTCCTGCGGCAGGACAGCGTACCCAGCGAATTCGAACGGTTTGTGCAGTCCTTTTTGCCGGCCGACGCCCCGCCGATTCGCCGGTTTGGCGCCGAGTTGGTCATCGATCCGCGCGACAGTTCCCCCATGGCGGACTTTGCTGCCGCGCCGGTGGACGCCATCGACGCCTCGCCGATTGTGCCGGGCGACTATGCCATCCGCCCAGGCGACGAAATCGCGCTGGCCATCTGGGGCTCTGCCGAAGCCGATCTGAAGCTGTTGGTTGATCGCTCCGGGCGAATCGTGGTGCCGCGTGTCGGTGCAATCAACTTGGCCGGCGTCCGATACGCCGATCTGCATGCCGTCATCGATCGCCGCGTGGCACAGGTATTTCGCAACTACCAGATGAGCGTGTCGCTCGGTCAATTGCGCGGCGTACGCGTCTTCGTCACCGGCTTTGTCAAGCGGCCAGGCAACGTGGTCGTCAACAGCCTGTCGTCGGTCCTGCACGTTCTGATGCGCAGCGGCGGGCCAAACGCTGCGGGGAGCTTCCGCGACATCCAGCTTTGGCGCGGCGGCGCCGTGATCGGTCGATTCGATTTGGTCGACCTGATGCTCAAAGGTGACCGCTCTGCCGACCAGACCGTGCAATCAGACGACGTGATTCACATCGGGCCGGTCGGCAGCCAAGTGGCCGTCATCGGCAGCGTCAACCAGCCGGTCGTCGTGGAGCTGAAGAACGGCGAAGGCATCGCCGACGCTCTGCGCATGGCTGGCGGGTTCAACGCAGTGGCTGATCGAAGCCGAGTGACCATCGAGCGCCTGAGTGACCGCTCGGGCCGTCGGGTGGCCGAACTGAACATGGCCGACGCGGCTGCCGCGCCACCCTTGTCGGCGGGAGATTTGATCCGCGTCTTCAGTGCTGTCAGCTCGGTGCTTTCCAAGGAAAAGCAGAACAGGCGGGTCCGGATCGAAGGCGAGGTGCTCTCGCCCGGTGATTTCGTGCTCCCGCCAGGCAGCCGCATTGCCGACGCCATCCGCGCTGCCGGCGGAATGACGCCAACGGCGTACGTCTTCGGCACCGAATTCAACCGCGACGCCGTGCGCCAGACCCAGCAGGAGAACCTCGACCGAGCGCTTCGGGACTTCGAGACCCAGCTGGCGAGTTCGGCGGCCGGGCAGCGCGTGTCGTCGGCCGAGGAGTCCGGAACACACACCGCCAACGCGCGATTGGTCGAGCGGCTGCGCCAGGTGCGCCCCACCGGACGCGTCGTGCTGCAGCTCCAGCCCCATTCGACCGAACTGCCCGACCTGCCTCTGGAGGAAGGCGACCGCATCTACATTCCTTCGAGATCCACCACGGTGGGCGTGTTCGGCAGCGTGTTCAGTTCCGGGAGCTTCCTTTTCAGCCCCGACCGCAACCTCGACGAGTACATGCGCCTGGCTGGTGGCCCGACCCGCGGTGCCGATACCGCCAGCGCGTTCGTCATCCGCCCGAACGGCAGCGTCGTCAGTGTGCGCCAGAACGGCGGCTGGTTCGGCTCCGGGGGTACGTTTGCCGACTTGAAGGCCGAACCCGGCGACACAATCTTTGTGCCTGAAGAACTCAACAAGACGACCTTCCTGCAGGCAGCAAAAGACTGGACGCAGGTGTTCTACCAGTTCGGCC
>CAYJEC010000571.1:0-2682 GCA_964369025.1 uncultured Ideonella sp.
CCTGCCGCTCTTGCAACAGGGCATGTTCAAGGAAGTGCGGACGTTGACCGCATCGTCGGACTCGGCCGTCGGAAAAATCGTCAACTACGGCCTGACCCGCATGCTCAGCCCCGGGCGCCGCGAGGACTACGATGCGGCGATGGAAGAAGGCATGATGGAGATCGTGCCCCGCCTGGAAAAGCGCACCCACTACATCGCCACGTTTGCCAACGTGATCACGCTGGTGGGCCTGCTGGGCACCATCATCGGCCTGATCAAGGGTTTCACGGCGGTGGCGCAGGTGAACCCGGCCGAAAAGGCCGAACTGCTGTCGGCCTCGATCTCGATCGCCATGAACAACACCGCTTTTGCGCTGATGGTGGCGATCCCCTTCCTGTTGATCCATGCCTTCCTTCAGGCGCGCACCAGCGAGATCGTCGACGGCCTGGAGGCTGCCAAGATCAGCTTCCTGAACTTGATGCAGCGCATCGCGCCCGAGCAGCCCGCCAACCGCTGAAGGCAGCACCGAGATGCGTGTCCGACGCCTGAAAAAAGATCCAGCTGCGCTGGAGATCACCGCTTTCCTGAACCTGATCGTGGTGCTGGTGCCCTTCCTGTTGTCCACCGCCGTCTTCACCCGGTTGTCCGTGCTCGACATGAGCCTGCCCGCGCAGTCGGCCGGCGTCGAGCAGCTCAAGGTCAACAACCTGCAGCTGGAGGTGGTGATCCGGCCCGACGCCATCGAGGTGGGCGACCGCATTGGTGGGCTGATCCAGCGCATCCCCAACCTGCCCGAAGGGCCGGACCTGACGGTGCTGAGCAACCTCATCCAACAGGTCAAGGGCAAGTTCCCGGACCAGCTCGACGCGTCGGTGCTGGCCGAGCCCGACACCTCCTACGACCGGCTGGTGCAGGTGATGGATGCGGTGCGCGCCCATTCGGTGGCTCAGGGCGCGAACCTGGTCACCACCGAGCTTTTCCCCAACATCTCCATCGGCGACGCGCCGGTGAGAGCGCGCTGAAGGCGCCCCGTTCATGAAGCTCACCCCGCTGCAGAAGCGCGCCGCGCGGCACGCCCGCAACCAGCAGCAACTCGACCTGAACCTCGTCTCGCTGATCGACGTGTTCACGCTGCTCATCTTTTTCTTGCTGTCCAACTCGGGCGGCATCGAGCTGTTGCAGACCACCACGGCGGTGAAGCTGCCCGAATCGACCGCATTGAAGGAACCCAAAGAGACCCTGGTGGTCGTGGTCAGCGGCAGCGACATCGTCGTCGAAGGCCGACGCATCGCCGCCGTGGCCGAGGTGCTGGCCGACGCTGGCGACCTGATCGCGCCGCTGCAGGCCGAACTGGATCGCCTGTCCACTCGCCAGGTGGTGCGCGCCGAGAACCAGGCCACCGCCCAGGCCATCACCATCCTGGGTGACAAAGACATCCCCTACCAGCTGCTGCGAAAGGTGATGTTCACCTGCGCCCGCGCCAACTTCAGCGACGTTTCGTTCGCGGTGCGCCAAAAGGCAGGTGCCTGATGACTGCACTCGCCGTCTCTTTCCGCAACCCGGTGCTGGCCTGGGCGACACCGCCCGAGGATGACGCGCGTTTCCGTCGCATCAACGGCACGGTGATCGCGCTGGTCCTGCTGTTCGGCCTCGCGCTGCCGTGGTTGCCGGTGCCCGACATCGTCCAAGACGTGGTGCAACCGCTGCCGCCCCCGCTGGCCAAGCTGCTGCTGGAGGACAAGCCGCTGCCGGCGCCTCCGCCGCGTGCCCCCGAGGTGCTGAAGAAGGCAGAAACCACCGAAAAGGCGCCCGAGCCGGCCAAGCTGCCCGACTCCAAGCCGCAGCCGGACAAGAAGGCCCCGGTGCCCGAGGCGCGCAACCCCATCCCGGGCAAGCCTCCGGGCGAGGCCATCGACGCCGCTCGCCGCAAGGCCACCGGCGTCGGCCTGCTGGCCATGAAGGATCAACTGGCCGAGATGCACAGCGCCCCGGTGGCCGTGCAGATCAACCCCGAGAGTATCAAGCCCGGCTTGGGCGTGGGCACCGGGGTCGGCGTGGGCGTCGGAGCCGGCACCCAACCGGGCTTGCCGGTACGCTCGATGATCACCTCCAACGCCACGGGCGGCTCGGGTGGCATCAACGTGGCCGGCTACAGCCGGGATACCGGCGGCGGCGGCCTGGCCGGCCGGTCGACCACGCTGGTGGAAGGTGCAGCCGGTGGTGGCGGCGGCGGTGGCCCGGGTGGTGGGGGTGCGGGCGGCACCGGCAAGGGCCTGGGTGCAGGCCCCGGCGCCGGCGGCACGATCCAGAAGGGCAACACCGGCAAGGCATCGCGCTCGATCGAGGACATCCGCCTCGTCTTCGAGCGCAACAAGGGCGCCATCTACGCCATCTACAACCGCGCCCTGCGCGAGGACCCGAGCCTGCAAGGCAAGGTGGTGTTGGCGCTGAAGGTGGCTCCCTCGGGCCAGGTCACCGACTGCCGCATCGTCTCCACCGAACTGAACTCGCCGGACCTCGAGCAGAAGCTTCTGGCCCGCATCCGTCAGTTCGACTTCGGCGCCAAGGATGTGAACCCGATGGACGTCACCTACCCGATGGATTTCCTGCCGTCATAAGGCCTGCGGGCGCGGAGTCGGTGCGCGCCTGAGCGACCTGTCCGCCCGGGGCCGCCGGCCGGCTCAACACCGCTGCGGCAGCAAG
>CAYJEC010000572.1:0-2661 GCA_964369025.1 uncultured Ideonella sp.
GGGCAAGCCCACGCCCAAGGGCATCGCCGAGACCCTGCGCAACCTGCGCGAGATTTCGCCGACCGTCTACTTCAATGTGCCGAAGGGCTTCGAGGAGATCGCCACCGCGATGGACGCCGACGAGGTGTTGCGCGCCCGGCTGTTCGAGCGCTGCAGGGCCTTCATGTTCGCCGGTGCCGGCTTGTCGCAGGCGGTGTGGGACAAGCTGGATGCACATGGCGAGCGCGCCACCGGCGAGCGGGTTCGCATGATCACCGGCCTGGGCATGACCGAGACCGCGCCGTCCTGCACCTTCTCGGTGGGCACCACCGCCCGCTCCGGCCATATCGGCTTGCCCGTGCCCGGTGTCGAGGTCAAGCTGGTGCCGGATCCGGTGGATCCGAACGGCAAGACCGAGATCCGATTCCGAGGGCCGAACGTGATGCCCGGCTACTGGCGCGCGCCCGAGCAGACCGCCGAGGCCTTCGATGAAGAAGGCTTCTACCGGACCGGCGACGCGGTGAAGTTCGTCGACCCCGACCATCCCACCCGTGGCCTGCTGTTCGACGGCCGCACGGCGGAGGATTTCAAGCTCTCCACCGGCACCTTCGTCAGCGTCGGGCCCATGCGCGCCAGGATCATCGCGGCCGGCGACCCCTGTGTGCAGGACGCCGTGGTCACTGGCATCAACCGCGACGAGATCGGCCTATTGATCTTTCCGCGACATGAAGAGTGCCGCATGCTGGCCGCGTTGCCCGCCGGCACGCCGCTGCCTCAAGTGCTGCACCACCCAGCGGTCCGGGCTTTCTTCCAGGCCCTGGCCGACAGGCTCTGGCGCGAGGGCACCGGCAGTGCCAACCGCCCGGCACGCCTGCACCTGCTGGCCGAGCCGCCCTCCATCGACAAGGGCGAGGTCACCGACAAGGGCTCCATCAACCAGCGTGCGGTGCTGCTGCACCGCGATGCGCTGGTCACCGCGTTGTACGAAGGCCAGGCGAGCGACCCGTTCGTGATCCTGCCGAACAGGAAAGCATCCCCATGAAGATCGAAGGTCAAGCGGCGCTGGTCACTGGCGGCGGCTCGGGGCTGGGCGAGGCTGTGGCGCGCGAACTGGCGCGCCTGGGTGCCAAGGTGGCGGTGCTGGATGTCAACGCCGCCGGTGCCGAGCGTGTCGCCAGCGCGATCGGCGCCGGGCGGGCCATCGCCTGCACCTGTGACATCACCGACACCGCGTCGGTCACTGCCGCTCTCGACGCCGCCGAGGCTGCTCACGGCCCGGCCCGCATCGTGATGAACATCGCCGGCATCGGCACCGCCAAACGGGTGATCCAGCGTGACGGTTCCCCGGCGCCTCTGGAGGATTTCGAGCGGGTGGTGCGCATCAACCTGGTCGGCACCTACAACATGGTCCGCCTGGCCGCTGCGCGCATCGCCAAGCTGGAGCCGCTGCAGGATGGCGAGCGCGGCGTGGTGGTCAACACCGCCTCGGTGGCAGCCTTCGACGGGCAGATCGGCCAGGAGGCGTACTCGGCCTCCAAGGGCGGCGTGGTCGGCATGACACTGCCGTTGGCGCGTGACCTGGCGCAGTTCGGGGTGCGGGTCTGCACCATCGCCCCAGGGCTGTTCGCCACGCCGCTGATGAACGAGTTGCCCGAGGCGGTGCAGCAGACCCTGGCGGCGTCGATCCCGTTCCCCAAGCGCCTTGGCCAGCCCGATGAGTTCGCGGCGCTCGCCTTGCACATCGTGACCAATGGCCACCTCAACGGCGAAGTGATCCGCCTTGACGGCGCGCTGCGCATGGCGCCGCGCTGAACCCATGAGGGGCGCCTGCATGGTCTCAGGCGCCTCGGGTTCACACCGGAGGCCCGATCCCTTCCCAAGCCCTAGCATTCCCCCCAACACCCCGCGCTCAATCCGGCGACGCGACCGTACCGACCGGGGCTTCACTTCCCACCACCTGGAGACAACCATGCAACGCCGAACCCTTTGCCCGCTGCCCCTCCTGCGCCTGGCTGCCAGCGCAGCGCTCGCCCTGCTGGCGGCCCCGGCCGCCATGGCCGATGTGACCATCGGCATCAGCCTGCCGCTGACCGGGCCTGCCTCCGGCCTGGGGATCCCGATGGCCAACTACATCAAGATCTGGCCGACCAGCATCGCTGGCGAGAAGCTCAAGGTGATCGTGCTCGACGACGCCACCGACCCGACCAAGGGGGTCAACAACGCCAAGCGCTTCGTCACCGAAGACAAGGTCGACATCATCATGGGCTCCGCGGCGACGCCGGTGGCCATCCCGATGGCCAGCGTGGCCGCGGAGTCCGGCACGGTGCAGTTCGCCTTCTCTCCCGCGGTGCTGGGCGCGGGCGGTGATGCCTGGACCTTCCGCCTGCCGCAAGGCAACGCGGTGATGGCCTACGCGATGATCGAGCACATGAAGAAGCTGGGCGTGAAAACGGTCGGCTTCCTCGGCTATACCGACGCGTACGGCGAGAGCTGGCTGCGCGACTTCCAGGACCAGTCCGGCCTTCTCGGCGGCCCCAAGGTGGTGGCCACCGAGCGCTTTGCTCGTTCGGATACCAGCGTCACGGCCCAGGCACTGAAGCTCGTTTCGGCCAACCCGGATGCGATGCTGGTGGTGGCCTCAGGCAGCGGCGCGGCGATGCCGCACAAGGCGCTGATCGAGCG
>CAYJEC010000573.1:0-2657 GCA_964369025.1 uncultured Ideonella sp.
GAGCGAAGCTGGCGCATCGGTCTACTCGGCCTCCGAGTTCGCCAGCAAGGAGTTGCCGGAGCTCGACGTGAGCCTGCGCGGCGCCGTCTCCATCGCCCGCCGCCTGCAAGACCCGTTGGCGGAGCTGGTGAAGATCGACCCCAAGAGCATCGGTGTCGGCCAGTACCAGCACGACGTGAACCAGAGCGAGCTGGCCCGCACATTGGATGCGGTGGTCGAGGATTGCGTGAACTCCGTCGGGGTGGATCTGAACACGGCCTCCGCGCCGCTGCTGGCGAGGGTCTCGGGCCTGTCGAATGCGGTGGCCAACAGCATCGTGCGATGGCGTGATGCGAATGGCGCCTTCCGCAGCCGCCAACAGTTGATGGATGTGGCCGGACTCGGCGCAAAGACCTTCGAGCAGTCAGCTGGCTTCCTGCGCATCCGCGACGGCGACAACCCGCTGGACCAGACCGGTGTGCACCCCGAGACCTACCCGGTGGTGCAGCGCATGCTGGCAACGCTGCAACGACCGGTGGCTGAGGTGATGGGCAAGAGCGACGTCATCCGCGCTCTGAAGCCCGAGGCCTTTGCCAACGAGAAGTTCGGCGCGATCACGGTCAAGGACATCCTGGTCGAGCTGGAGAAGCCGGGGCGCGACCCTCGGCCGGATTTCAAGGTGGCCCGCTTCAACGACGGCGTTGACGACATCTCGGATCTCACCGAGGGCATGGTGCTGGAAGGGACGGTCAGCAACGTTGCGCAGTTCGGCGCCTTCATCGATCTCGGGGTGCACCAGGACGGCCTGGTGCATGTCAGCCAGCTGGCGAACAAGTTCGTCAACGACGCACGCGAGGTGGTCAAGACCGGTGACATCGTCAGGGTGCGGGTGCTGGAGATCGACCTTGCCCGAAAGCGCATCTCGTTGACCATGAAGCTCGACGCCGCCCCCGCACCCAAGGGGCAGGGCAACAGCTTCCGCCCGGCGGCGCGCGGGGAGCGCGCGCCAGGCGGTGCCCGGCCCGCCCCGGCGGCGCAGGCTGGTGGTGCGATGGCTGCCGCCTTCGCCAAACTGCAGAAGCGCTGACGGGGCACGCCGTGGCTGGGTTGCAGGCGCTGCGCGTTCTGGCTGGCCCCCGGGCACGCCAGCATCTGCGCGAACGCGGCTTGCAGCCGGCGGATGTCACAGTCATTCCGGCCGCGGCCGGTGGTCCCAAGGGCCTGGTGCTGAACCCGCTCGACCGGTTCATCTTTGGCCGTTGGTTGCCGCGCAGCACGCAAACCGTGCACCTGCTGGGCGCCTCGATCGGTGCCTGGCGCATGGCGTCGGCGTGCCGGGCCGACGCGGATTCGGCCCTGGCCCGGCTGGCCGAGGACTACGTCATGCAGGACTACGAGCATGCGCCGGGCAAGCCGCCGACAGCGCGCGTTGTCAGCCGCGCCTTTGGTGCCAAGCTGGCCGAGCACTTTGGCGGCGCGGAGCCTGAACTGCTTGGGCACCCGCGCTACCGCCTGCATGTGTTCACCAGCAGGGGCCGGCATGTGCTGCGGCGCGAAGGCCTTCTGCGCACGCCACTGGGCTATGGCGGCGCGTTCTTCAGCAACCTGGTGTCGCGCCGAGCCATGGGCGGCTGGCTGGAGCGGGTGGTCTTCTCCGATCCGCGCGACCCGCTGCCGCTGCCCTTGCACGACTACCGCAGCCATCAAGTGGCCCTGACGGCGCTCAACCTGACCCCAGCCGTGCTTGCAAGCTGTTCGATCCCCTTCTGGCTCGAAGCTGTGCACGACATACCGGGGCGCCTGCAGGCGCCTACTGGGACGGCGGCATCACCGACTACCACCTGCACCTTCGCTACGACCAGATCGCCCACGGCCTCGTGCTGTATCCGCATTTCCAGCCCACGCTTGTGCCAGGGTGGCTGGACAAGCGGCTCACGCATCGCCACCGCGCCAGCTCGGCCCTGGCCAACGTGGTGGTGCTGGCACCGCGCCCGGAGTGGATCGCTCGCCTGCCGGGGGGCAAGTTGCCGGACCGCGAGGATTTCAAGGCGTTTGGGGACGACGTGGCCGCACGCCAGGCCGTCTGGCGCCGGGCGATCGCCGAGAGCCAGCGTCTGGCAGACGAGTTCGCCGCGCTGGTCGACTCGGGCCTGCCTATCGAGGCTGAAGTGATGTGAGCCACGCGGACGCCCGATCGTTCTACAATCGTCGTTCCCACCAGCAAGAGCAAGAAAGGCAGCACGGGTTATGACACCGCGAACTACGACCTTTGGAGACATCACCTAGTCGGCCGCGGCACGTTCGGACTCGTCCTAACTTTCCTCACGAAACGCGGCCTTCAGCCGCGTTTTTTCGTTTCTGGAATACCCCATGATCAAGATTTCCTTGCCCGATGGCTCGCAGCGTGAATTCGCGGGCCCGCTCACGGTGGCCGATGTGGCCGCCTCCATTGGCGCCGGCCTGGCCAAGGCCGCATTGGGCGGCCGTGTCGGCCGCGGTGCCGACGTGAAGCTCGTGGACACCAGCCACCTGATCGAGGCCGACACGGCACTGGCCATCGTCACCGAAAAGGACGCCGACGGCCTGGAATTGATCCTTCACCGCGGCCCAGGTGACCATCGGCCCGGTGATCGACAACGGCTTCTACTACGACTTCTCGTACAAGCGCCCGTTCACGC
>CAYJEC010000574.1:0-2643 GCA_964369025.1 uncultured Ideonella sp.
GCCCACGGTCATCGCCGCGGTCTTCCAGCGTCCCGGCTCGAACGCGCTCGGCGCCATGGGCGATGTCGTCTGCGCCCGCGAAATCCTCGCCCAGTCGCTGGATCTGGGCCTCGCCTTCGACGACGTCGTGGTCGCCAGCGGCAGCGCGGGCACGCATGCCGGCCTTCTCGCCGGTTTCACCTGCGCCAGCGCCGAAGTCATCGGGCCGGCGATGCCGACAAAGCCGACGAGGTCGAGCGCATGGCCCGGGAAGGCCACGCCCAGACCCAGCACGAGCAGCCCGAACAGGGCCATCACCGTCAGCGGACGGCGCGGCGACAGGCGGAAGGTGGATGCGGAAGCGAAAGTGACGGTGCTCATGGAGTCCTCCAGATGCGGTTGAGCGAATGACACGGGATGGGGGTGGGCACCGTCAGCCGAACCGGTTGAACCGGTGGGTTGCAGGGGCTCGGCGGGTCGACAGCGGGTCGGAGCGGGTGATGGCGGCAGGTGAGGCGGGTGATGTGGGTCGAACCCGTGCCGTGGCCAGTGGCCTGTGGTGGTACGTGGATTCATCACAGGTCCTCCGCGTCACGCTCGAACACGACTTCGACACGGCGGTTCAAGGCGCGGCCCGACGCGGTGTCGTTCGGCGCGGCGTAGCAGCAGGCACCTTCCGCCTGGACGGTCAAGGCGGGCGCCAGGCGGGGATGTCGAGCTCGCAGGTGCTCGCGTACCGCTTCGGCGCGGGCCAGGGCCAGGGCCTGGTTGACCTGCGGAGGTCCGACGCTGTCGGTACGGCCGCTGATGGCGACGCGGCGTGCCGCGGGGGCGGCTTCCGCGGCTTCGTCGATCAGGCCGCGGGCGGTCGGGCTGAGCATCGCGTTGCCGAAGGCGAAATGCACCACGACTTGCCTTGATGCGCTGGCGGCGTCGGAACGGGGCGTGACTCGGGTTGCGGGTACGGGCGGAACGTCTCGGCCCGGCTCGGCGTGCAGCAGCGTCTTGGGCGTGACCGCAGGACATGCCGGCGGCAAACACGTCGCGAAGCCGGCGTGCCGGCCGAAGTCGAGCTGCGCGATGTGGACGGCGGCGACGGGAGTGGCGACACGCGACGGCGCCACCAGGTTGCCCGTTGCGACCACAGGCGCGCTGCAGGATGCAGCCAAGGCTGCACTCGCGGCGGCGAGCACCAAGGCGCCGACGACACGCGCAAGAGTGGCCTTCACGGTGACACCCTCGCCATCAATGCCACCGGGACAACCGCATGCTGGGGCGCGGCGATCGAAGGCGGGTTCGCGGCATCCACAGCCAACGTCGCGCGCGATGCCGGCAGCTTGCGGTAGACCTGCCACGCGTATCGGGCACGCGCCTGTGTGCAGGCCGATCCCTTCAGCTCTGAGCACGCGGCGTTGTAGGCGCCCACGGCGTCCCAGGTGACGCCATTGCGCGCGAAAGAGTGGGCCAGCAGCCAGGCACCAACCTGAATGTTGGTGCAGGGCTCGTACAGCTGCGCTTCGGTGATGCCGTGTCGGGCCAGCGTGCGCAGGTGCGAGCTGTTGATCTGCATGAGGCCGATGTCGTAGGACCCCGTGCGTTTCAGATGCGATCGGTTGACGGCGCGCGGGTTCAGGTCCGACTCGACGCGCGCAACGGCGTAGAGGAGTTCTGCGGCCAGCCCGTAGCGTTGCGCCGCCTGCTCCCAGCACGCCATGGCGTGCAGCGGTGCGCACAGCAGCAGGATCGATCCGGCAAGGCAACTCGAACGCATGGCTCAACCCGTCGTGAACTCCAGGACAGAACAACCGCCGGCCGGGGGGCTGGCGAGGGGAGGTCTGGGCCGTCGGTACGGCCTGGGTCGGGTTCGGGTAGGGCCGGGACGCTTGCCGGCAGGGTGAGGTCGGGTGACGCTGGGCGGCGGGGCCAGGCCCGCAGCGCCGTCAGTCAGCGCGCGGAAGCTTCCAGCGCGTCGACCGATCGGCCATGTTCAGGCGTGCCTGCTGCAGCACGAGGGTGTCGGCGCGCTCCAACTGCCGGCACAGCGCCACACAGGCGGTGGTCAGTTGGTCGAGCTGAAACTTCGGATGCGGGTGGCGGTTGGCCGGCGAGCGTTGCACGGCCAGCAGCAGGTCGTACTGCTGTCGCCACATCGACTCGCGCCGCCTCGGCGTGGCGGGCGTTCGCAGCACCAGCTGGCTGCCGAGAAAGTCAAAGATGCGGGCGGGGGCATCGTCCTGCGCGAACACCAGCGACACGCAGGCGCTGATCAGGTCCGGGAACCGGAACGTCGGCGAGACGTTGTCGCTGCTGCGCAGCAGGCCGTAGAGCCACTCGTGCTCCTCCAGCCAGAGGCGGGTCTCGATGGTGTCCGGGTGCTCGGCCTCCGGGGCGCCGTGCGGGGCTTGCTCCTGGCGGGCGGTGGGCAGTGCGGAGAACATGGCGCTTCCCTCGGGTCGGTGGCTGCGGGCGATGCTCTGTCGAGCGCGTGACCGAAGGGTAGGGTGGGGTGCGCCATGGAGCAGCGCGGAATGCGGGGTTTGTGAGGGGGGTTTCGGGATCGGGCGCAGGACACTCCCTCGGACGCCCGACGCCTGCGACATCACTTGATACCGTAGTGCGCATAGACGAACTTGCCAAATGCCTCATCCAGTTCCGCGAACTTCC
>CAYJEC010000575.1:0-398 GCA_964369025.1 uncultured Ideonella sp.
GTCCGGTGACACTCTTCAGCTGGAAGACGAACTGCCACCAAAAGTCTTGGAGGCGCTTCGAAAGTTCTCGGTAACTGCCAACCGATCGACTGGTGCATCGCATCCACGAGACCAGGAGCGTTGGTTCGACTTCATCATCCAGGCCCATCGCAGTGGCGCCAAGCTCGATGCATCCACGCTGGCCCGATGGCTCAGCGAGTCCGAAGGTTGGCCCGAGGACGGAGCACGGGACCTGGCGGCCGAATACGAGCGGTCCCGCGAGCTGCTGGTCCGATTCAGCGAGTCTGAGTGACGGCGTTTGCGGCGTCGGAGCTTGGGCGAATTGTCCAAGCCAACCAGCCCGTGTTGTGCGTTGACACCTGTAGTGTCTTGGACTTGCTCCGAGACCCCTTCCGCGA
>CAYJEC010000575.1:408-2636 GCA_964369025.1 uncultured Ideonella sp.
TGACGCTGTAGCAGCCGTGGCAATGTTGCGGTCGATGGAGTCTGGACCGACGCTCATCGGCTTGTTGGCGGAGCAAGTTCAGGCGGAACTGGGAACTCATGTTGCCGACGTTGCAGGCGAGGCCCGGCGCGGACTGCAAAAGCTGCGGGCGCATGTTGCGCGAGTGGACGGTTTGGTCTCGGCCTTTGGGCCGCCCGTGGCTACCGATCTGTCTGCCTGGGCCAATCACGTCGGCAGCGCAACAACCATCGTCCAGCGATGGACTCAGGCGAGCACTGTTGCGCCTCAATCGCTAGCTGTCCAGGGACGTGCGTTCTCGCGTGTCATGCACGCCCAGGCGCCTGCGCGAAAGGGCAAGGATTCATTGCAGGACTGTGTGGTGCTGGAGACCTATCTGGAGGCGGTTGGCGAGTTGCGGAGGAATGGGCTCGCAGCCACCGTCGTGTTCTTATCGTCGAACACGAATGACTACAGTGAGTCGTCCACGAAGCGGTCAGCGTTGCATCCGGGGCTCATCGCCGAGTTCGCGGCCCTCGGCATTCAGTATGCGACGGGCCATGGTATGGCGAAGGCGATGTTGGGACTCTGATTCTCAAGTTTGCGTGCGGGCGCGTCACAGTCATTGCCGGGCTGTCCAACGGTTGTATCGGCTACGTGGCCGACTGGCAACTGCACAGTCAAAACGCGCCAAGGTCGCGGGGCACAAAGCCCCGCGCTACCTACGCTAGGCCGACCTGCCGAGACGTTTCGGGTCGGGTGCAACTCTGTTGGCTAGATGCAGCCCCATATTTCCTGTCTCAGTCGGTTGAACAGCGTCACGTTGCCGTGGTCGTTGACCTCCATGACGAACTGGATGTCACGACCCGAGGCCGACCACAAGGGTGGCCAGGTGGCGCCGGCACTGACCTTGACGACGCCTTCCCTTGATCGGGCCGCGCACTCGAGTCCTTCGAGGTCTGGCCAGAAGCCATAGTCACCGGAGGGCGCGAGCGAGAAGCTCATGAACGGTAGGCAATACGCCTGAATGGCCTCAAGCCCCACACCGTCAACGAAGGCTTGAAGGGCCTCCGGATCGTCGCCAGCCTTGTCGAAAGCGTCGATCGCCGCCAATGAGGCGCGGCGTCGCACACCATCGCGGTCGGTCTTGATGAACTGGCGCAGCTCGTAGGCGAAGTCACCAGCGAGGGCTTGGATGTCGTTTGGATCGGCCGAGCAAACGGCACCGATCCGCGGGGTTCGGATGTACACGGTCTGACTCCTTGGTGGAGCGGAAGGCCACGGCTTGGAGGCCGTGGTCTTCGGATCTAGGGTGGTGGCGGCTACACGTGGTAGTGCTGGCGCACGTAGCGCCGCCGCTGCAGATAAGGGGCGCCCTTGGTGATGTCCAACGGAGCCCAATGGATGAGCCACCGCAGCGCGGCCACCCGCAACAACGGCGGGTAGCGCCGCTCGTGCATCACCGCTAGGAGCTGTTCGGTGGTGTAGTGGCGCATGCCCGTCAGAAGGACGACGAACCTGTTGCAACGATGGGTGAGCATGGCGGCCCCCTAGTCCAGGGCACGCCGGATGGTCATCGCATCCGGGTGGTCGCCGATGAATTCCAGAAGCAGCTCGTATTGCGTGTTCAGGCTGTCCCAGCCTCGCCAGAGCATGCCGTTCAGCGCGAACGCGGTGGCGATGATGCCCGCGACCTCGGCACTGACGGTGCCGTGGAAGCCGTTGCCATCGACCGTGAACTCGAACGCGTCGACGCCAGCCGGGTACATGAACGCGCCGCCGTTGGACAACTCGACGTAGTCCCAGTAGCCGCCGCGATAGGACGGGCAGAGGCTGCCCATCCAGTCGTACACGGACATCTCGAACTTGATCATCGCGCGCGCGCCGAAGTGATTCGGGAGAAAGTCCATGCGCTGCTCGGCGGGCACGATGCTCGCCGTGATGCGCGCGTCGCCGTCGTCGGCCTGGCTGGGCGCCAAAGCGAAGGGGAGGGAATCGTGGGTCATGTCGCTTTCCTTTCAAGCGCATGAGCACGAGCGAACCCGACTCGGGGTGTCGCCCGAGCTCGGGTTGGGAATGTGCGGGGAGACCCCGCGGAGAACTGCCTACAACCCGTTGAAGCCGCCACCGCTGGGCGGCAGGCGCTGAGTTGTCTGCTGAGCCGGCAGTTGCCGGCGAAGGATGCGGGTGGCCTGCGGGCGCAGGCAGATTGAAGTGCGGGTCACGACCGC
>CAYJEC010000576.1:0-2634 GCA_964369025.1 uncultured Ideonella sp.
TGACCGGCTGGCGCATCAACATCATGACGGCAGAGGAATCGGCCGCCAAGCAAGCCGAGGAATCCGGCTCGATCCGCAAGCTCTTCGTCGACAAGCTCGACGTCGACGAGGAAGTGGCCGATATCCTGATCGCCGAGGGCTTCACCAGCCTGGAAGAAGTGGCCTATGTGCCTCTGCAGGAGCTTCTGGAGATCGAAGGCTTCGACGAAGACACGGTAGGGGAGTTGCGCACCCGTGCCAAAGACGCCCTGCTGACGATGGAAATCGCCCGCGAGGAACGCGTCGAAGAGGTCTCCCAGGATCTGCGCGACCTCGAGTACGACGGCAAGGGCCTGTCGCCCGAGCTGATCTCCAAGCTGGCGGACGGTGGCGTGCACACCCGTGACGACCTGGCCGACCTGGCTGTCGACGAACTCATCGAGATGACCGGCGTGGATGACGCGCAGGCCAAGGCGCTGATCATGAAGGCGCGCGAACACTGGTTCAACGCCTGAACCAAGACCGCCTCCCACCGCGCCCACGATACCGGCCTCAAGCCCAAGGAACCCAAGAATGGCAGTGACCACCGTCGCCCAACTCGCCGCCGAGCTGAACCGGCCCGCGGCGACGCTGCTCGAGCAGTTGCAGTCGGCCGGCGTCGCCAAGATTTCGCCCGACGACGCGTTGAACGAGTCCGACAAGGAGCGCCTGCTCGACTTCCTGCGCAATGCCCACGGCACCGCCGGTGGCGACCGCAAGAAGATCACGCTGACGCGCAAGTCAACCAGCGAGATCAAGCAGGCCGACGCTTCCGGCAAGGCACGCACCATCCAGGTGGAGGTGCGCAAGAAGCGCGTGTTCGTCAAGCGTGACGAAGCCACCGGTGCGGTCGCCGAAGATGAAGGCGCGCCCGCCACCCCGGTGGTGGACGAGGCTGAAGAGCTTGCCCGGCGCGAGGAAGAAGCCCGCCACCAGGCCGAGCAGATTCGCATCCAGGAAGAAGAACTCGCCGAGAAGCGCCGCCAGCGCGAGGAGCGTGAGCGTGCCGAGCGCGAAGCAGCCGAGCGCGCTGCCGCCGAAGCTGCTGCCGAGAAGGCTGCCGCCGAGGCCGCCGCCCAGGCCCAGGCTGCGCTGGCGAAAGCCGCTGGCGGCGCCGACGCTGCACCGGCACCGGCCGCTCCGGCTCCGGCGCCCGCAGAGCCGCCGCCCAAGCCCGCGCTGCGGGTGATCAAGGCGGCCGATACCGATGCCGAAGAGAAGCAGCGCCTGGCCGACCTGGCCAAGCGTCGCAATGCCGCCGAGGCCGAGGCCGCCGCGATCCGCGACATGATGGCTCGCAAGAGCAAGGTCATGATCGCCAAGAAGCCGGAGGAGCCGCCGAAGCCTGTCGAGGCCACCAAGGAAGGCATCAAGGGCACGATCCACAAGGCCAAGGCCGTGCCGGGTGCACCGACCACCGCAGCCACGGCTGCCAAGCCGGGGGACAAGAAGTCTGTCAAGTCCGAGAAGCTCTCGTCCAGCTGGGCCGATGACGCCAAGAAGCGTGGTGCCGCAGCCAAGGGCCGCACCGACAGCGGCGCAGGCCGACCGGGCTGGCGTGCGCCGCGCGGTGGCCGCCGAGGCGACAGCCGCGATGGTGCCGGTGCGTCCAGCTTCCAGGCTCCCAATGAGCCGGTGACCCAGGAAGTGCACGTGCCTGAGACCATCTCGGTGGCGGATCTCGCCCACAAGATGTCGGTCAAGGCTTCCGAGGTCATCAAGCAGTTGATGAAGCTGGGGCAGATGGTCACCATCAACCAGCAACTTGACCAGGAGACCGCCATGATCCTGGTCGAGGAGATGGGCCACAAGGCCTTTGCCGCCAAGCTCGACGACCCGGAGGCCTTCTCGGAAGAAGAAGAAGCGGCCGCCGGTGGCGAGCAACTGCCGCGTGCCCCGGTCGTGACCGTGATGGGCCACGTCGACCACGGCAAGACTTCGTTGCTCGACTACATCCGCACCAGCCGCGTGGCGGCCGGCGAGGCGGGTGGCATCACCCAGCACATCGGCGCGTACCACGTGGAAACCCCGCGCGGCATGATCACCTTCCTGGACACTCCGGGCCACGCGGCGTTCACCGCCATGCGGGCCCGTGGCGCCAAGGCCACCGACATCGTGATCCTGGTGGTGGCCGCAGACGACGGCGTGATGCCCCAGACCAAGGAAGCGATCCACCATGCCAAGGCGGCGGGCGTGCCCATCGTCGTGGCAATGAACAAGATCGACAAGCCCGATGCCAACCCCGAGCGCGTGAAGAGCGAACTCGTGGCAGAGCAGGTGGTGCCGGAGGAGTTCGGCGGCGAATCGCCCTTCGTGCCAGTGTCTGCCAAGACCGGCCAGGGCATCGACACCCTGTTGGAGCAGGTCCTCCTGCAGGCCGAGGTGCTGGAACTGACGGCGGCCTCCGACGCCATGGCCAAGGGTCTGGTGATCGAAGCCAGGCTGGACAAGGGCCGTGGCCCGGTCGCCACCGTGCTGGTGCAATCCGGCACCCTGAAGCGGGGCGACGTGGTGCTCGCCGGTGCCAGCTACGGCCGTGTTCGCGCCATGTTGGACGAAGACGGCAAGAACACCGCAGAGGCCGGCCCGTCGATCCCGGTCGAGATCCAGGGCCTG
>CAYJEC010000577.1:0-2633 GCA_964369025.1 uncultured Ideonella sp.
TTGCGATCGAAGACGGGCAGAGGCACAGAGACCCCGAAAAGAAGGACGTTGCGCTGCGTCTCGTTGCTACGCTGCATGCCAACGCTGACGGTGACATCGGGTACGCGCTTGCTTTGTTCCAGGTCGGTCAATGCCTTGCGCCGATCTACCTCGATGCGCGCAAGGACAACGCCTGGCGAAGAAGAAATCAGCGGCTGGAGATCTGCGATGCTCGGTACAGAGGGCAGGCTCTCAGCTTTGCCTTCCAAGAAGGTGAAAGGTGCGTCGATTCGACCAAACAGCGCGAAAAGGCGAGACAGGGCATTGCGTTGTTCACTTGCGGCCTGGGCCAGTTCAACGCGCACGCCGGCTTCGGCAACCCGGGCCTTGGACTCTTCTACGGGTGACACCTTGCCGGCTGCAACGCGCTTGGCGACAGTGTCCGTTGACGACTTGGCCAGCGCTGCGCTGTCTCTAGCGAGCGCCAGTCTTTCCTGCGCAGTCAGAACATCAAAGTAAGCTGCAGCGACATTGGCCCGCACGGTGGCCTTGAGCTCAGCGAGTTGGGCTTGCGCTTGTTCGCGGGATTTTTCGGCGGCCTTGGTACGAGCCGCTCGCTTTCCACCCAACTCAACTGGCAGGTTGAGTTGCCAACTTTGCGTACGTGTCTGGGAACGCGCGTCTTCCAGGGAGTATGCGAGCTCGGGATTGGGGCGAGAGCGTCCTTGAAGAACTTGCCCTTCGGTTGCCTCGAATTGGCGCGTCGCTGCCGCCACTTCCGGATTTCCCTCCAAAGCCAGTTCGATGGCTTGGACCAGAGACAGTGGCTCACCAGGTAGCACTGCAGCCGTTTGAGCGGATCTCTCTTCGGCGGCTGGCCTTTGGGACACGCCTTGAGCAAGGGCTCCGCCCGAGGCCGTAAGCAATATGGCTGCGGCTCCTGCCGCAAGCCTGAATTTTGGGTGGCCACGCCATGCGCGCCGGGTTTCTTGAAGGTAAAGACCCTTGAACATCGGATTCTCCAGTGGTTTCAAAACACGAAGGAATCGGCGGACTGGCAACCGTACAGCTGCCTGGCAACTCGTCAGTCATTGCATTCGTGACACGCACAACTGCGTCCGCCTAGGGCGGACAAGACTGACCAAAAAGAAGGAGAGATGCCCCGCCGATCAGGCGAGGACGGGCCACTGAGTGCGATCAGGAGGAGTGGGCGTTACACCAGCCAGGCGCTCGCCAAGCGGCGAACCCACTCGACGGTCGTGGGAGATGCTTTGCTTGGCACTGGACCAGTTGAGGGCCCCGATACCAACTCCGTGGCAAACCGAACAGTCGATATCGGACATGTCCGCGCCTCGGTCAGTTTTATCCACTTGGCCGACTTCGCTTTTGACATCGTGTTCGTGTTCGTGATGCCCCACGTGTTGCGCCTGGGCGGTCGAGCTCTCATGCGCGCAGTACGCAGCGACCGCTGACCAGCTGAACTGGAACGGGAGCAAAGCGAGCATGAAAACAGCTATCAAGCGATACATTTTTTGAGTCTAGCATGGGGCAAAGAGAGCTTCGCGTGACGTCTCTCGGAGCATGGATGAACTCGGCACTGTCCCGAATTAGCCCCCCGTGCCGTACAGTTCCTTGATCTGCTGCTTCTCTTCTGCAGACATGTTCAGGTATTCCTGCCGCACCTGCTCACGGGTCTTGGGGGAGCTAGTGGCTTTGATAGGCAGGGATCCGCCGCGCGAAAGGGCCGCCAATGAACCGTCCTTGCGCGCAATCTCAACAGACCGAAGCACGTCATCACGTGACACCGTGCTTTGCACGTGATCGGGATGGGTGGTCACGCCAACCTCTCCGTCAGCAGCGTGATACAGCGAGGAGGCAGATGCTAGGCCTGGGGCCGTAATGGCGAGGGCGATCAGGGAGAGCGCGAGGGGTTTGCGAATGTTCATGGTTTTGTCCCTTGATTCAAGTAAGCCGTCGGCGATATGCCAGCAGCTATGCCTTTCGACACAGAGGGAACTTTAGAAATTGGCCCACAACAAGACGCCAACAGCCAGATGACAAATTCGTAATCTGCGAACAGGTCGCATTCTTCGAGAATGACCTCATGAAAATTCTGCTCATTGAAGATGAAGTCAAGCTGGCCGAGTACCTCCGAAAGGGTCTCGGAGAGGTCGGCTATGTGGTGGATGTCGCCCACAACGGTGTGGACGGCCTGCACATGGCCCTTGAAGGCGGGCACGACCTGCTGGTACTAGATGCAATGCTCCCTGGGATCGATGGCTTCAGCCTGCTGGCGGCCTTTCGCAAGACGAAGCAGACTCCCGTCTTGATGCTGACGGCCAGGGTTAGTGTCGAGGATCGGGTACTAGGCCTTCAGACAGGCGCTTACGACTATTTTGTCAAGCCCTTCGCATTTTCCGAGTTGAGCGCCCGCATCAAGGTTCTGCTCAGACGTACCTACGGTGCAAGGGATACGGTTGAGCCCACGCAGCTGCGGTTGGCCGACCTTGAAGTCGACCTGATGCGGCGTAAGGCGTCCCGAGGCGGTCAGCGCTTGGACCTGACTGCCAAGGAGTTTCTGCTGCTGATATTGTTTCTGAGAAGAAAGGGCGAAGTTCTCTCTCGAACGGAGATTGCTGAACAGGTTTGGGACA
>CAYJEC010000578.1:0-2618 GCA_964369025.1 uncultured Ideonella sp.
TCAGCAACCGGTACTTCGGCATCGGGAACCGATGGCCCTCGGGCAGTGGGAGCACGAACTGGTCTGAGGTGTAGGCCCGCATGTCCCGGGCGAATGTGCCATACCTGCCATTCCTGGGTTTCAAGCCTGATTTGCTGCGCCGCAACAAAAGCACTTGCATTTGACCGGGAGAACCCTATACTTCCAACTATGTTGCAGCGCACCATTGCTGGCACGGCTGCAGAACGTTCCCCTGTACCACCGTTGGAGATGAACATGCTGACCGCCGAACAAGTGCTGGCCGCCCAGAAGGCCAATGTCGAAACCCTGTTTGACCTGACCAACAAGGCCTTTGAAGGCGTTGAGAAGCTGGTTGAGTTGAACCTGCAAGTCGCGAAGGCTTCGATGGCCGAAGTCGCCGAGTCGACCAAGGCCGCCCTGTCGGTCAAGGACGCGCAAGAGTTGCTGTCGCTGCAAGCCGGCCTGCTGCAACCCGCCGCCGAGAAGGCCGCTGCCTACAGCCGCCACCTGTACGACATCGCCGCGTCGACCAACGCCGAAGTGGCCAAGGCCGCCGAAGCGCAAATCGCCGATGTGCAGAAGAAGTTCCTGGCCACCGTCGACACCGCCGTCAAGAACGCCCCGGCCGGCAGCGAAAGCGCTGTGGCTCTGGTGAAGTCTGCCCTGTCGGCTGCCAACAACGCCTACGAAAGCGCGCACAAGGCCGCCAAGCAGGCTGCTGAAGTGGCCGAAGCCAACTTCCAGGCCATGACCAGCACCGCTGTCAAGGCAACCCAAGCGGCCCCGAAGGCCCGCCGCGCCGGCTGATTGAATAGCAGAAGAGACCTGACGCTGTCGAACCGAGGAGCACGCGAGCCGGATCCATGTGAACGGAACTTCCGTCGCGTGCCGGATGTCTCTCTAAGTGCCACCGGGTCCTGACCGGGTGGCCTTCATGGAAGGTTGTCTCCTCGGTACCTCTTGAAAGTTCAGCTTTCCAGGTACCTTCAAGCCCGGCCCACAAGGCCGGGCTTTTTTCTGCCTGTTCAACTTCAGCGGGTCAGCGCAGCCAGGCGCTGGCGCAAAGCTGGCAACAACGCAACCGCAGCGTCCCGCCCCGCCTGGATGGCTTTCAATCGCGCGGTGAAGTCGGCGCTGGACACGCCCAGCAGCGTAGGCCGCATCACCACATCGGCATCCTTCAGCTCCAGGCGGTTGATGCTGCCGCCCATGATCGCGAAGGTCTGCAACAGCATATGCATCGCGTCGCCGGTGGCGTTGCCGTCCGGCGGAGACGATATGTCGACCGCGATCACCAATTCGGCGCCCATCTGCCGCGCGAAACGCACCGGCACCGGTGACACCAGGCCACCATCCACATACTCCCGGGTGCCGATCCTGACCGGCTGGAACACCGCCGGAACGGCGCTCGACGCACGCACCGCCGTGCCCACGTCGCCACGCTGGAACAGGATGGGCTGGCCGTCGGCCAGATCGGTGGCAACAATTCCCAGCGGCAGTTTCATCTGCTCGATGGCCAAACCGCCAGCCTGGCTGCGAGCGAAGCGCGCCAGGGCCTCGCCACGGATCAGACCGCGCCCCGGGAACGACCAGTCGGTGAGCGCCGATTCGTCCAGTGTCCGTGCCAGCGAGCCCATCTCGACGCCGGTCTTGCCCGAGGCGTACATGGCTGCGACCAGGCTGCCCGCCGACGTGCCCACCACCAGATCCGGCCGGATGCCCTGCTCCTCCAGCACCTGGATCACGCCAATGTGAGCAAAGCCCCGTGCCGCGCCGCCCCCCAGGGCCAGGCCGATGCGCGGAGGCCGGGGCGGCGACAGCACCGGAACCGGACGTGGCGGCTCCTCAGCCACAGCCACGGGCTTGGGCGGCGCCGCGGTCTGGCAAGCCGCCAAGGGCAAACCCAATGCCGCGACAGACACCAGACGCCCCAGGGCAAGGCGACGTGTCACGCCAGGCAATGTCATGGACACCTTCCGCAAGCTGTTGATTCTCAAGGGATTTCTCAGGAGAGTCGCCTCTATATTTCACTCATATATAAACAAGTGACTTTTATGTTCTTTTCAAGCATATAAGCAATCCGTAGAGTGCCCATCAGGTCACCACCAGGCGGCAACGCTTCCATTGCACACCATGTATTCATACACGTCATTCGACCGCCAGGTGGTCCGCCAGCGGGCTGCGCAGTTCCGCGATCAGTTGCAGCGCAACCTGGCCGGTGAACTCGCGGACGATGACTTCCGCCCGCTGCGCCTGCAAAACGGCTGGTACGTCCAGCGCCATGCCCCGATGCTCCGCGTGGCGGTGCCCTACGGTGAACTCTCCTCCCGCCAGTTGCGCCAGTTGGCCCGGATCGGCCGCGAGCACGACCGGAGTTTCGGCCATTTCACCACCCGACAGAACCTGCAGTTCAACTGGATCCCCCTGCCACAGGCTGCCGATGTGATGGATCTGCTGGCCGAGGTCGACATGCACGGCATCCAGACCTCTGGCAATTGCATCCGAAACATCACCAGCGATGTGCTGGCCGGCATCGCGCCGGACGAGATCGTCGATCCCCGCCCCTACTGCGAGATCCTGCGCCAGTGGAGCACGCTGCACCCGGAGTTCGCCTTCCT
>CAYJEC010000579.1:0-438 GCA_964369025.1 uncultured Ideonella sp.
GAACCATCTATCTGGGCCAGCTGCTGGACCGCAACGCGATCGCGTTCGCCTTCCTGATCCTGGTCCTGATGGTCAGGCCGCAGGGCCTGTTTGCGAAGCGCTGAGGAACCCGCGATGGACTACGAAATCTCGCTGCTGACGACGATGGGCGTGAGCGTGCTCTTTGCGCTGTCGCTGAACCTAATCACGGGCTTCTGCGGCCAGATCAGTCTGGGCCACGCCGCTTTCCTGGGCATCGGCGCCTATGTCGCGGCGATGCTCGGCAAGGCCGGCCTGCCGTTCCTGGCCACCCTGCCCCTGGCGATGCTGCTGGCCGGCGCCGTCGGTGCCGTGGTCGGGCTGGCGTCGCTGCGCGTACGGGCCGACTTCCTGGCCATCACCACCATGGGCGTGGGCTTCCTGTTCGTCGGTGTCGTGCGCCAACAAAACTGGTTGGGC
>CAYJEC010000579.1:448-2612 GCA_964369025.1 uncultured Ideonella sp.
CCCGACACCGGCTTGTCCAAGACCGGTTTCATGGTCTTTACGCTGGTGCTCTGCGTCCTGGTGGCCGCCTTCAGCCAATACATCCGCAAGGCCTGGATGGGCCGCGTCTTCAACGGCATTGCCGAAGACGAGGACACCATGCGTGTGCTGGGCATCGATGCCTCGCGCTACAAGCTGGTGGCATTTGCCATCGGCACCGCGCTGGCCGGTCTGGCCGGCAGCATGTACGCCTACAACCTGCGTTTCATCGGGCCCGACAGCTTCGGCTTTGTCGAGTCGATCACCGTGCTGTCAATGGTGGTCGTGGGGGGCATCGGCTCGGTCACCGGCGTCATCGTTGCCGCAGCGCTGCTGTCGGCGCTGCCGGCCTGGTTCCAGGTGATCGGCGACTACAAGCTGCTGGTCTACGGCGGCCTGCTGTTTCTGATGATGCGTTTCTCGCCCGGGGGCATGGCGGGGCTGGTCACGCGCTTCTTCAGCCCGGTGGGCAGCGTCGGCAAAGGTGGTGGCACATGAGCGCGACGCCTGCAATGCCGGCACCGCTGCTGCGCGTCTCGGACGTCACGGTGCGCTTCGGCGGGCTGACGGCGATCGACAGCGTCTCCTTCGACGTGCGCCCGGGCGAGCTGCTGGGACTGATCGGCCCGAACGGCGCCGGCAAGACCACCATGCTGCGCTCGATCACGGGTGTCGTGCGTGCCACCGAAGGCCGTGTCGAGCTCGACGGCCAACGCATCGAAGGTCTGCCCATCGACCGTCGCATCCTGCGCGGGCTGTCGCTGTCGCAGCAACTGGTCAAGCCCTTGCGTGAGATCTCGGTGATCGACAACGTGGCGCTGGCCGCCGGCAGCGCCAAGACCGCCTCACCGCTGAAGTCGCTGCTGCACGTGGCGCGCCACGAAGAACTCGCAATGGCCCGCAAGATGCTCGAGCGCGTGGGGATCGCGCAGCACGCCGAGCAGAGCCCGGCCATCCAGCCGCTGGGCGTGCTCAAGCGCTTGGAGATGGCGCGCGCGCTGGCGCTCAAGCCGCGGCTGCTGCTGCTGGACGAGCCGCTGGCCGGGCTCAACTCCAAGGAAGCCCGGTCGCTGGCCGACACCATCGCCGAGATCAACCGCCAAGGCGTGACCATCGTGCTGATCGAGCACAACCTGGGCGAGGTGATGCGCATCTGCCAGCGCCTGGTGGTGCTGGACAACGGCCGCAAGATTGCCGACGGCGAACCGCGAGCCGTCATGAACGACCCCGTGGTGCGTGCCGCCTACCTGGGCGGCGACACCCTGGCCACGGCCGCCGCAGACGGAGCGCAGCATGCTTGAACTGAAGTCGTTTTCCTGCGGCTACGGCGCCTTCCAAGCCGTGCACGAGCTGTCGCTGAGCCTGCGGCCCGGCACCATCACGGGCTTGCTCGGACCCAACGGCGCGGGCAAGTCGTCGACGCTGATGTGCGTGGCCGGCCATGTCGCGCGCCAGGCCGGGCAGGTGCTGTTCGACGGGCAGGACATCAGTGAGCTGCCCGCCACCGAGCGCGTACGCCGCGGCATTGCGATCTCCCCCGAGGGCAGGCGCCTGTTCAAGGACCTGTCGGTCGAGGACAACCTGCGCGTGGGTGGCGTCATCCACCCGGCCAGCGTATTCAAGCAGGACCGCGATCGCGTGCTGTCGCTGTTCCCGCGCCTGGGCGAGCGGCTCACGTCACTGGCGGGCAACCTCTCGGGCGGCGAACAGCAGATGCTGGCCATCGGGCGCGCGCTGATGGCGCGGCCGCGCTTCATGATGATCGACGAGCTCTCGCTCGGCTTGATGCCCAAGGTCATCGACCTGTGCTACCAGGCGCTGCTCAAGCTGCGCGCCGAAGGCATGACCGTGCTGCTGGTGGAGCAGAACACCGAGCGTGTGCTGTCGGTCGCCGACGACGTTTGTGTGCTCGAGTCCGGCCAGACCGTCTGGAAGGGTGCCGCCGCCGACGCCCGCAACGACCCCGCGCTGGCGGCCGCCTTCCTCGGCCTGCACTGACAGGCACGCAGCGCGCCAGAACCACCCCTCTTCCGATCCGTAGGAGCCGAACATGTCCGATGCCCTGTCCCTAAAGAACGACCCCCGCTACGACGCGTCGCGCGAGATCCGTGCGCCGCGTGGCACGCAGCTCAGCTGCAAGAACTGG
>CAYJEC010000580.1:0-2610 GCA_964369025.1 uncultured Ideonella sp.
TGCCCCAGGGCCGCGCGGTCCCCTGCCAGCAGCGAGGGCCTGGCGATGGTCAGCGAGTCGAACCCGAGGGCGGACACGGCCTCCTCCATCTCGCCTTTGACGCGGTTGTAGAACACCGTGGAGCGCGTGCTGGCGCCGAGCGCCGAGACCACAGCCAGCCGAGAGGCGCCCGCGGCCCGCGCGGCGCTGGCCACGGCTTGTACGGCGTCGAGATCGACCTGCCTGAAGGCGGCCTCTGAACCGGCCACCCGGATGGTCGTCCCCAGGGCGATGAACACGTCATCGACCGGCGGCATGGTGGGCAGGGCCGACAGATCGGGTACGACCAGGGTCCGGGCCATGGCCTTGGTCAGCGCTTCGGCGAGATGACCGTCGGGCTGGCGCCTCAACAGCGCCCAGACGGGCCTGGGTAGGCGGTGCTCAGCAAGCACCCCCAACAAGGATTGGCCGATCAACCCGCTGGTGCCCGCCAACAGCAAGCGCCGAGGCTCCGAGGTGGCGGACATGTGGCGTTCAGCGGGCCGGAGCGGCCGCCGCCGCGCTGCGGCCGCATGGATGCTGCGCAGTCCGCATCATCGGTGTGGCGCTTCCAGCCGCGGCTTGCCGGGTCAGGGCTTGCGCAGGAGGCGTGGCCCCGACGAGCCGGGCCGCTGTCCGGAAGACGACGGGCCATTGGCCGGTCGAGGCGACGCGTGGCCTCCGCCGTGGGCCGGCTTGTGCGTGGCGTGTGAACCCGCCGGTGAGCGTGAAGCGCCAGGCTGGCCCGGCTTGCCGCCGGGTGAACGGTGATCGCTGCGCCCGCCGTCGTTGCGCGCGGGCGCCGATGAGCGGTCCCCGCCCCGGTCGCTGCCACGCCCAGTGTTACGGCCGCCGTGGTGGCCACCGCCACCGCCACCGCCTGCGTTGCGGCGGGTGCCACCAACGCCGATGGTCATGCGGCCGAGCACGATGGGCTCGGCCTTCTCTCCGGCCGGAGGCTCGAAGCCGGGCACCACCTCGCGCGGGATCGAGCGCTTGATCAGCTTCTCGATGTCGCGCAGGAAAATGTCCTCGTCGACGCAGACCAGCGAAATCGCCTCGCCCTGCGCACCAGCGCGGCCCGTGCGGCCGATGCGGTGCACATAGTCTTCCGGCACATTGGGCAACTCGAAGTTCACCACGTGCGGAAGTTGGTCGATGTCGATGCCGCGCGCCGCGATGTCGGTGGCCACCAGGACCTGCAGGTCACCGGTCTTGAACTCGGCCAACGCCTTGGTGCGGGCACTCTGGCTCTTGTTGCCGTGGATGGCCATCGCGCTGATGCCTTCCTTGTCCAGGTACTCGGCCAGGCGGTTGGCGCCATGCTTCATGCGGGTGAACACCAGCACCTGATGCCAGTTGCCTTCGCGGATCAGGTGGGCCAGCAGTTCCTTCTTGCGCTCGCGCCCGACAGGGTGCATCTTCTGCGCAATGGTTTCGGCGGTGGCGTTGCGGCGCGCCACCTCGATCAGCGCCGGCTGGTTGAGCAGGCGGTCGGCCAGCGCCTTGATTTCGTCGCTGAAGGTGGCTGAAAACAGAAGGCTCTGCTTCTGCTTCGGCACCACCGCGAGCACCTTCTTGATGTCGTGGATGAAGCCCATGTCGAGCATGCGGTCGGCTTCGTCGAGCACGAAGATCTGCACGTGGCTCAGGTCCAGCGTGCCTTGCTGGTGGTGGTCCAGCAGGCGGCCGGGGGTGGCCACCAGGATGTCCACGCCCTTGCGCAAACGGTCGATCTGCGGCTGCATGCCGACCCCACCGAACATCACCATGCTGGTCAGAGGCAGGTACTTGCCGTAGATGCGCACGCTCTCCTCGACCTGGGCGGCGAGTTCGCGGGTGGGGGTGAGAATCAGTGCACGGATGGCCACACGGCCCTTGGCATCACGCTGGGTGCCCTGCGCCGCAAGGCGGTGCAACATCGGCAGGGTGAAGCCGGCCGTCTTGCCGGTACCGGTCTGGGCACCGGCGAGCAGGTCGCCGCCATTGAGCACGGCGGGGATCGCCTGCAACTGGATCGGGGTGGGTTGGGTATAGCCTTGTTCGAGCACGGCGCGAACAAGCGGTTCGGCCAAGCCGAGGGTTTCAAAAGTCATGGAAGCTCATGGGAGCGTTGCCGGCCCGCCGCCCGCGAATTGCTCGGGGCACCAGCCTGGGGCCCGGCTAGAAGGGGTGCGGTTGGCCTCGGAGAGAGGTGCACCGCTGTCAGAACTGACAAGCCACCGCCGAGGCTGGACCTCAAGCAGGGATGCCAGCAGTGTAGCAGGCTGAGGGTTTGCCCCGATCTGCGGAACAGGCCGGCATTTGGTGCCGCCCATGAAAAAGGGCCGGGTTTCCCCGGCCCTTCCATCTGCCGATTCAGTCGAATCAGTAGGTGCTCACGTTCAGGCGGCCGCCGGTCACCGTCTTGCCGGCCATCGAAGCGGTGGCGGTGGTGGTGCCCAGGATCGCGGCCTTCAACTGCGCAGCCGTCAGCCCAGGGTGGGTCTTGGCGTACATCGCGATCGCGCCGGTGACGTGGGGCGCCGCCATCGAGGTGCCGCTGTAGCTGGCGTACGAGTTGGTCGGCACCGTGGAGAAGATGCCGGCGCC
>CAYJEC010000581.1:0-2604 GCA_964369025.1 uncultured Ideonella sp.
CGCGGCTTTGGCCTGCTGCAGGCCAGCTACCAGCGCGAGCTGGGCCCCGAGGGGGCGCGTGTGTTGCGCGGTGCGTTGGCCGTGGGCGAGGCCGTGCCGCCTGCGTTGCCTGCGGCCGGTGTGACAGCGGCGGTCCAACTGCCCCAGGTCAACCTTGACGCGTGGGTGGCCTTGGCGAAGGGATGGCTGGCCGAACCGCGTGCGGGCGCCTTGGCCGACGCGGGCTACGCGCCGGCCGATCTCAGCCTGCGTGCGGGGCAATCCCTGACCGTTGCCGGCCGCCGCTTCGGCCCCGTGGCAGCCACGGCGCAGCGGCGAGGCAGCGGCGAGGCCGAGGTCTGGCGTGTGCAACTGCAGTCCGATCAGGCCCAAGGCCAGATCGAGTGGCGGCCCGCCGGTGCCGGCGTGCCTTGGCCGCGCCTGCAAGCCCGGCTGGCCCGCCTTTCGGTGCCGGCCAGTCCCGAGGCGGATGCCGACGCCGGCGTGCCCGACGCATCCGCGGGCCTGTTGAACGGCGAGGGCCCGCCCCCCGCGCTGGACATCGTGGTCGACGAGCTGGAGTGGCGCGACAAGCGACTCGGGCGCTTGGAACTCGACGCCCGGCCCACCGAGATGGCCGCCCCCCGTGACTGGCGGCTCGTCAAGCTCAACCTCGGAGCACCCGAGGCGCGCCTCAGCGGCACCGGGCAATGGACGGCTGCACGCAAACGCATGCTGCTGGACGTCAAGCTCGACGTGCAGGACGGCGGCGCCATGCTTGAGCGTTTCGGCGCTGGCAAGCAGTTGCGGGGCGGCAAGGGCCGTGCCCAGGGGCAGCTTCAGTGGACCGGCGCGCCCCTGTCGCCTGAGTGGGCCGCGCTGTCGGGCAACCTTCAGCTCAACCTCGACCAGGGCCAGTTCCTGAAGGCCGAGCCTGGGGCGGCCCGCCTTCTGGGCGTGCTCAGCCTGCAGTCGCTGCCACGCCGGTTGACGCTGGATTTCCGCGATGTCTTCCAGCAAGGCTTCGCCTTCGACAACCTGAGTGCCGATCTGACCTTGGCGGAGGGTGTGGCACGCACCAACAACCTGCGCATCCGCGGCGTGCAGGCTGCGGTGCTGATCGAAGGCCAGGCCGACCTGAAGCGCGAGACCCAGGATCTGCACATGGTGGTGGTGCCCGAGATCAACGCCGGCACGGCATCGCTGGCCTATGCGGTGATCAACCCGGCCATTGGGCTGGGCAGCTTCCTGGCCCAGTTGTTCCTGCGCAAGCCGCTGATGCAGGCAGGCACCCGCGAGTTCCACGTCACCGGCCCTTGGGCCGATCCGCAAGTGGCGACCGTCGAGCGGGCCGGAGATGCCCCGCTGCCGGACATGGACGGCCCGGCCGCCTCGGCCTCAGCGCCCGCGCTGGCGAAGTAAGCTGTCTGCTCCGACACCGAAAGCACCCCGATGAAGATCGCCGCTGTCCAGATGGTCTCCACCCCCGATGTGTCCCGCAACGTCGCCGCCGCTGCGCGCCTGGTTGCCGAGGCGGCCGATGCCGGTGCCCGGCTGGTGGCGCTGCCGGAGTACTTCTGCCTCATGGGCCAGCGCGATGACGACAAGCTGGCGATTGCGGAGGCCGACGGTGACGGGTCGATCCAGGCCTTTCTCGCCGAGACCGCGCGCCGCCACGGCATCTGGCTGGTCGGCGGCACGCTGCCGATCCGCGCCACCGCGCCGGGCCGGGTACGAAACGCCTGCTGCGTTTACGGGCCCGAAGGCGCGCGGGTGGCTCGCTACGACAAGATCCATCTCTTTGCCTTCGACAACGGCCGCGAGCACTACGACGAGGGCCGGGTGCTCGAAGCCGGGAGCGAACCAGTGGCCTTCGACGCCGGCGGGCTGCGGGTCGGCCTGTCGATCTGTTACGACCTCCGCTTCCCCGAGCTTTACCGTGCGCTGATGCAGCCGCCCTGCGACGTGTTGGTGGTGCCGGCCGCCTTCACCCACACCACCGGGCTGGCGCACTGGGAGTTGCTGCTGCGGGCCCGCGCGGTGGAAAACCAGTGCCACGTGCTGGCCAGCGCCCAGGGCGGGCTGCACGAGAACGGCCGCCGCACGTTTGGCCACAGCATGGTCATCGGCCCCTGGGGCGAGGTGCTGGCGGTGCGGGCCGAAGGCGAAGGTGTGGTCGCTGCCGACGCGGCGTTGGAGCGGCGCGACGCGGTGCGTGGGCAACTGCCCGCATTGGCGCATCGCCGCTTCTGACCCGCTTTTCGACACGTTGCAGCACTCTGGAGTTGCCTAGACTGCCCGGGTTTCCAGTTCAACCGCGAGACCGAAGACGATGACCATTCCGTCCTGGCTGAAAACCTGCGCCGTGGCCGGCGGGCTGCTTGGCGCCCTGGCCCTGACTGCGGGCCTGGTGGCCGGCGAACGCAACCCCGTTCGCCCGCACCCCCTGTCGGCGGCGTCAGCCGAGCAGGCGCGCGTGATCGTGCAGTACAAGGCCGGCGCCGCGCTGCTGCGCACCCACGCCGCCCAAGCGGGCGCGGGCCAGCCCCTCCGGTATGCCCAGGCATTGGCCGCGCGGCACGGCCTGCCACTGAAGGACGGCCGCCTGCTGGCCGACCGCATGCA
>CAYJEC010000582.1:0-2598 GCA_964369025.1 uncultured Ideonella sp.
CAGCTGCGGCTGGTTGCGGCCGGCCTCGGGCTCGGGCTGGCACCGACGCGTTTGCTGGCCGACAGCCGCTTGCTGAAGGATCTTTGCCCCGTCGAGGTGGTCGACTTCGCGCTCAGGCTCGACTTGTGGTTGCTGCGTGCACCAGAGCTCGGAAACCTGAGTCGGGCCTTGGAGGTTCTCGGCCAGGTTCTTGTGCGGACATTCGAGATCGGACGGCCCTCGCAAAGCGGCAGCGAGGGCCGCGCGGTTCGACCTCGTCTTGCAGGCAAGACCACACGTGTGCAAGCACAGCGCGGATGACGCTCGGGCACCTGGACAATATCGGCCAGCGCTCGCCTCTGATCCGTGTCCACTGGCACGTCAACGACGCATTGCTGCCTGCCAGCGAGTCCTCGCTGGCCTCATATATGAACGCTTCGAATGCTTGGCGTGCCAACCGTAGTTGATACAAAGCTTGGCGTTGAAGGATGTTTGCTGGCTGCCGCAGATGTCAGCTTTTCAAGGGGCGGAATTTCCGCAACGGGTCGGGATCTACCGGTCGTCGCTACCAACACCGGCCGTTCAGCCCGCGCCTGCTCGAATGACAGCTATCAGCGCTGATCTTGAACTGGAAGTCCGGCCACGCCGCAGTCCCATGTCAGCGAGCCGCGAGTGGACTTTGGGAAACTGTTTGCGGAGCGGATCGCGGCTTCACGAATCCAAGACCGCCACCGTGGGCAAAGGAAGCGTCGCTCCGCCCGGCCTCAGTCGGCGAACGGGTCCTTCGCAGGGCCGGTCGCTGCGATTTGCGCATGTGCGGCCCACTGCTCCGATCCGGTCAATTGGCAGACGATCCCGTCCATGACGGCGAGCCCTTGCCATTCCTCGTTGTTTCCAGCCTTGGCTTGGAGGTCGTCGAGGCCTGATTGGTGATCGCGTTGATCCATGACTTGGCTCCTTATCCGCGTAGTGCCTGCCGGCTGATGCCGTCCTGCCATCGCAGAAAGCGTTCGATCGGGGGGCCCGCCACTTGCGGCGCCTGCGTTCACCACTATCGGCGCCAAACTGCCAATCCTTGAGGAGGACCTTCGAAGAGAAAGTCTGGAAAGACGGCTCCCGTGGGGAGCAGATGTCTGCTTTGGGTCGATGGCAGACGGTCGCGCGGTACCGATACAGTGCCCTTGCCTTCAGGCGAGGCGCTGGCGGGCCACCCGCGCATACAACTCCGGTCTTTCTTCCGGGGTGTTGACCGGGAAACGCTCGAAGCCTTTGCCGCCCAGCTTCACTTCGGCGAACACCCCCGCCGGACCGTCGTGAAAGTGCATGTAGGCAGCGGATCCGCAGTAGAAGATGCCGGGCCGCTCGACCAGGCCGGGCGGTAGCTACTGCGGGAGAGCACCACTCGCGTGGCCGGCGATGACGGGGCACAGTCGGCACTGCACATGACTGATCGCTCCCCCCACCGTCGCCGCGTCTTCATGCTCGGTGCCACCGGCACCATCGGCCGCGCCACCGTGGCCGCCCTGGTGCAGCGGGGCCACGAGGTGGTGTGTTTCATGCGGCCCCGTGCGGGTGGCGCAGCCCTGGCCCTGCCTTCTGGCGCCTCGGCCCGCTTCGGTCACGTGGGCGACCCGGCCTCGTTGGCGAGAGACGGCTTTCGGGGCGAGCGCTTCGACGCGCTCGTCTCCTGCATGGCATCGCGCACCGGTGCGCCGCGTGATGCCTGGGCCATCGACCACCTGGCCCATGTGCACGCGCTGGAGGCCGCGCGCCAGGCGGGCGTTGGCCAGATGGTGCTGCTCTCTGCCATCTGCGTGCAGAAGCCTGTGCTGGCCTTCCAGCAGGCCAAGCTGGCGTTCGAGCAAGTGCTGCGCCAATCCGGCATCACCTACTCGATCGTGCGGCCCACGGCGTTCTTCAAGTCGCTTTCGGGCCAGGTCGAGCGCGTGAAGCGCGGCCGGCCCTTCCTGGTGTTCGGCGACGGCTCGCTGACAGCGTGCAAGCCGATCAGCGATGCCGATCTGGCGGCCTACCTGGCCGATTGCCTGGACGACTCCGGCCGCCACAACCGGGTGCTTCCCATCGGCGGGCCTGGCGCGGCGATCACGCCCCGGCAGCAGGGCGAGCACCTGTTCGCACTGCTCGGGCAGCCGCCCCGGTTCAAGCAGGTGCCGGTCGGGCTGCTGGACGCCATCATCGGCGTGCTGGGCGTGGCCGGTCGCCTTGTCCCGGCGCTGGCTGACAAGGCGGAGCTGGCACGCATCGGCCGCTACTACGCCACCGAGTCGATGCTCGTGTACGACGCCCATGCCGGCCGCTACGATGCCGACGCCACGCCATCGACCGGAAGCGAAACGCTGTTCAGCCACTACGCCGGCCTCGTCAGCGGGGCCGCGGTGCACGAACGCGGCGACCACACCGTGTACTGAGAGGAGCACGCCATGCTGTTCGATCCCGATCGCCATGAGGCCTTGTGCGACACCGGCTGGGACGAAGCCCGTGCCCGGGAGGCGATCCAGACCATCGCCCGAGACACTGAGAAAAGTCTGCTGCCCGAAGGCCATTGGGCCTTGCACCCGCAAGACGATGCGGCGTCATCATCGAGCGCTGGCCTCGGGG
>CAYJEC010000583.1:0-2596 GCA_964369025.1 uncultured Ideonella sp.
GGCGGCCTGAGGCTGCCGTTCCGGCCCCATCGTGTCTGCGGTGGGGCCGCTCTTTTTCCGTGGACTCCCAGTGGCCATTGCGGGCAGCACCGGCATCGTCGATGTCGCAGGATCACTTGGTCGAAGCTGGTCAGATGAGCTGCTTTGCTTGACTGCGAATGAGGGCGGCGATCCAATGGCTTCGGCCGTCGCGTTTCGCTGCCAACGACGGTGAGGTTCGGCTGCAGGCCCCTGCTGACAACGCCACCTGTTCCGAACCCTGAGCAGCCGTTAGAGGTCGTGACCCTCCATCCGATAGAACCGACCCTGTCGGTCAAGCCGTCCCATCGGCTGACTCTGCATCGAGCACCACTCCCTTCAGGCCGCCCACTGGGCTCGTGCCGCTGCCGCGCTGTCCTTGCGACAGAGCGTCCTTGAATCTGCGCCGCGCGCGCAGGAAGAGCGCTGCTTCGCGGTGTTCCCTGGAACGTGACCACCCTCGCACGACGGCCAAGGCCGACGGGCGCGAGGATTCGTTCATGACTCGTCGAGCAGCTCCGACTTCGTCCTGTTCCCCGCGCACCGCACATCGGGTTGGACGCCCGCGCGAGAACGTGTCGACGCATCCCTGGGACGAGTGGCCAGTGCGTCGTTTTGGCCTTCACCGATCACAAGCGCCTCAGTAGCCACCCGGCACCACACCGCAGGCGCCCCGCCCACCGTTCATTTCCATTTGAGACAACCCTCCAACCCGAACCTTCAGCCCACCCAACCACCGTCAATGTCTCCCGCACCTTCTGCTCGACTTCTTCGAGACCGATTCCGCCAAGATGGCCGTGGCATCGGGACCTCCCGCTGCCAGGCAGGCAGCCTTCGACGCGAGCTCAATGCACCACCAGGGAAGAAATTGACGCCAGTGCCACCTTCCGGAGTCGATCATGAGCAGCACCAGCCGCGACAGACCATCCGCACCGGCCTCTCATCCCCATACCGCGGCGGACGAAGTTCGTCAGCCTGAGGATGCGCCTGCAACACTCCCGCGAACCGCTGCCCATGCCGGCTGGATACCATTGCGACCGACCATACGCCGAGCCCAACTGCGACAGATCGTGCCGCTGGCAGACACCACGATCTATGACATGGAGCGACGCGGCGAGTTTCCGCGAAGGTTCCACCTGACCTCGCGCTGCGTTGTTTGGGATCTCCGAGAAGTCGAAGCCTGGATCGACTCTCGCCGCCAGGCATCCGATCTCGCCCAGATCAAACTGGCGCCACCGCCCGACGTACGGCAGAGACGCAGCAGGCCCGTCAGATCAGCGCCTGCGTCGTGATGACCTTCATCGATGGCGGCAGCAGGGTTGGCGTATGGGGCTTGCCCGCCACCCATGCGTCGATCATGTCGGCCCACTCCTGGAGCATGTGTCGACGCTGTTCTGCGTACTCGGCCTTGTTGTAGACCCCGCGCGAAGATCGCCCGTGCTCATGCGCTAGGCACTTCTCGATCCAGTCGCTGTTGAAACCCAGTTCGTTGAGCATCGTCGAGCCCGTGCGCCGCAAGTCGTGCACGGTGAAGCTCTCGAGCGGCAGGCCCTTCGCCTTCGCTCGCTCGACCACCAGGCCGGTGACCCGATTCAGCGTGGCGTTGGACATTGGCTTGTCGGCGTCGTACCGCGAAGGCAGGACGTAGGCCGACCCTCCGGCGCAGGTGTGCAACGCGATCATGATGTCCAGGGCCTGCTGCGACAGATACACGCTATGGGCCTTGGCGCCCTTCATCCGTTCCTTGGGAATGGTCCAGAGTGCGTTGGCGAAGTCGACCTCATCCCAGGTGGCCTGGATCAGTTCGCTCTTGCGCACCAGCGTCAGGAGGATCATCCGCAACGCAAGCCGGATCGTGGGGTAAGACGCCACGAATTCGAGTTGCTGGTGCATCAACCGGATTTCCGTGGGCGACAGTGCGCGATCCTTCGGGACGAAGGTCGCAATCGAAGAAGGCCCGACATCGTCTGCCGGGTTCGCCACCTTTCGCCATGCAGGATCGCGAAACCATAGATCTGCTTGACGATGTCGCGGACATGGACCGCGGTGGCCGGCGCACCGCGCGCCTTGACCTTGTTGCACAGTGCTCGCAGATCGTCCGCCGTGATCTCGGTGAGCATCCTGTTCTTGAACGCGGGAAGGATGTCGCGCGACAGCACACTCATGCGCATCGACCGCGTGCTCGCTGCCATGCGTGCCCCAGCCGCCCACTGATCGCTGAACTCCTGGAAGGTCTGCGCCTCAGCGAGGCGGCGCTTTTCGCGCTGCTTCTCTTGCGCCGGTGACCGGCCCTCCGAGATCGCGCGCCGGGCATCCACGCACCGTTCGCGCGCGACCGCTAGAGAAATGCCGTCAGGGCCGTAGCGACCCAGCGTCAACGTCTCCCGGCGTCCGTTCAGCCTGTAGTCGAAGCGAAAGCTGATCGTCCCCACCACCGACACAGTGACGTACATGCCGTCGCGGTCCGCCACCTTGTACACGGCGTCCTTCGGCTTGAGGTGCTTCAGCGTGGTCTCGGTCAGCATCGCCGATCCTCCTCGAAGCGGAGAATTTTACCGTCAGAGACCGGAAAAGCTCC
>CAYJEC010000584.1:0-2594 GCA_964369025.1 uncultured Ideonella sp.
GCGGGGGTGCTGAAGAACAGCTCGCGCACCTCGACGCTGGTGCCGGTGGCACGGGCGGCGGGTTGCAACTCGCCGCTGCGCGCCTCCAGCCGCTGGGCGTGCGGCGCATCGGCGGTGCGGCTGACGACAGCCATCTCGGAGACCGAGGCAATGGCGGCCAGCGCCTCGCCACGAAAGCCCATGGTCTCCACGCCCTCCAGTTCGGCCAGCGAGGCGATCTTGCTGGTGGCGTGGCGCTTCAGGGCCAGCGGCAACTCGGCGGCCAGGATGCCGGCGCCGTCGTCCTCCACCACGATGGCACGGATGCCGCCGGCCATCAGCTTGACGGTGATCTGGGTGGCGCCAGCGTCCAGCGCGTTGTCCACCAGCTCGCGCACCACCGAGGCCGGTCGCTCGACGACTTCGCCGGCGGCGATCTGGCTCACCAGTTCGTCGGGCAGTTCGCGGATGGGGCGGCGCGCCCGGTGGGCGCTGCCGGGTTCGGGGGCGTTCATTCGGGCATTGTAGGAAGGTCACCCCGGCGTGCCGGGATAATCCGCAGCCATATGGAATGGTTTGCGCTGCTGATCGACTTCGTCCTGCATGTGGATGTGCACCTGGCCGCCTTCGTGGCGCAGTACGGGGTCTGGGTGTACGCGCTGCTGTTCGCCATCATCTTCGTCGAGACCGGCGTGGTGGTGATGCCCTTCCTGCCGGGTGACTCGCTGCTGTTTGTCGTGGGTGCGCTGTGCGGCGTCGGGCTGATGGACCTGGGCACTTCGATGGGCCTGATGTTCGTGGCTGCAGTGGCCGGCAACCAGAGCAACTACACCATCGGCCGAGCCATAGGGCCCAAGGTGTTCCAGTGGGAGCACTCGCGCTGGTTCAACAAGGCTGCCTTCCTGAAGGCGCATGACTTCTACGAGCGCTATGGAGGCATCACCCTCGTCGCCGCTCGCTTCATGCCCTTTCTGCGCACCTTCGCCCCCTTCGTGGCCGGCGTGGCCGCGATGACGCGAAGCCGCTTCACCTTCTACGACGTGACCGGCGGTGCGCTGTGGGTCGGCAGCGTGACGATGGCCGGCTACCTGTTCGGCAACGTGCCCTGGGTGAAGGCCCACCTGGACAAGATCATCTGGACCATGATCCTGCTGCCCGGCCTGTTCGTGCTGTTCGGGGCCTGGCGGGCGCGGCGTCAGGCCGCGGCGTGATCGGTGACTGACACCATGCCTGCACCCGTCATCGTGGCCCTCGACCTGGAGTCGGCCGCTGAGGCGAATGCCCTGGTAGAACGCCTCGGCGCTGAGGCCGATCACTACAAGGTCGGCCTGCAACTGCTTGCCGAAGCCGGGCCTCAGGTGGTTACTTCGCTGGTGCGATCGGGGAAGCATGTGTTCCTCGACCTGAAACTCCACGAAATCCCGAATTCGGTTGCCGGTGCCATCAGGGCTGCCGGCAAGCTGGGCGTCTCCATGGTCACGGTGCACGCGTCGGCGGGATCGGCGGTGATGCGTGCCGCCGTTGCCTCGGCCATGCCGTTTCCACAGCTCAAGGTCTTGGCGTTGACCGTCATCACCAGCCTGTGCGACACAGATCTCCCTGAAATCGGCCTTCCCGCGTCGGTTGAGGCGCAGGTCACGCGCCTAGCCAATCTGGCGGCTTTGTCCGGCTGTCACGGTGTCGTCGCGTCGGCCCGCGAGGCGGCGTACCTGAGCAACCTGTTGCCCAAGGGCACGCTCATCGTCTGCCCGGGCATCCAACTCGCCAAGGGCACGGCCACCGATCAAGTGCGCGTCGCCACGCCCCAGGATGCGGCCAGTGCCGGGGCGACCCATATCATCCTGGGCCGCGCCATCACTGCAGCGCCCGACCCAGCGGCGTCCTTTCGCGCTGCGCTTGCGGCGTTCCGCGATGGCGCCTAACTCGTCCGCTTGCGGGACAGCGGCGGGTTCTTCGCGAAGTAGCGCTCGATCCCGCTGAACAGCGCCTCGACCAGCCGGCGCTGGTAGTCGGGGTCACGCAACTTGTCTTCTTCGTCGGGGTTCGAGATGAACGCCGTCTCGACGAGGATGGATGGGATGTCCGGCGCCTTCAACACCGCGAACCCGGCCTGTTCGACCCGGCTCTTGTGGAGGCGGCCCACATGGCCGATGCGGCTCAGCACCTCGTGGCCGACGCGAATGCTGTCCTTGATCTGCGCGGTGGTGCTCATGTCGAGCAAGGCCTTCAGGACCTGGGTGTCTTTCACGGCCGCGTTCACCCCGCCCACCACGTCGGCCGCGTTTTCCTTCTGGGCCATCCAGCGTGCGGCGGCGCTGGAGGCGCCGCCCTGGCTCAGCGCAAAGACACTGGCGCCCCGCGCCTCGGGGGTGAAGAAGGCGTCCGCATGGATCGAGACGAAGAGATCGGCCTGCACCCGGCGGGCCTTGGCCACACGCTCGTGCAGTGGCACGAAGTAGTCGGCGTCACGGGTCAGCATGGCGCGCATGTTTGGATGTTGCTCTATCTTGGCCTTGAGGCGCTTGGCAATCGCCAATACCACGTCTTTTTCACGGCTGCCGCCGCGACCTATGGCACCGGGGTCTTCACCGCCATGGCCAGGGTCAATGGCGATG
>CAYJEC010000585.1:0-2594 GCA_964369025.1 uncultured Ideonella sp.
CAGCAGGCGCGCGCCCAGGCCGTGCCAGCCACGCCGGCCATCGTGCAGCAGCTCAAGGCCAAGGCCCGCGCCCAGGGTCTGTGGAACCTGTTCCTGCCCGGTGCGCACGGCGCGGGGCTCAGCAACCTGGAGTACGCGCCGCTGGCCGAGGCCATGGGCCGGGTGCTGTGGGCCAGCGAGGTGTTCAACTGTTCGGCACCCGACACCGGCAACATGGAGGTGCTGGTGCGATACGGCAGCGCCGAGCACAAGAAGCGCTGGCTGGAGCCGCTGCTGGCTGGGGAGATCCGCTCCGGGTTCGCCATGACTGAGCCCGCGGTCGCGTCCAGCGATGCCACCAACATCGAGGCCCGCATCCTGCGTGACGGCGACGACTATGTGATCAACGGCCGCAAGTGGTGGACCAGCGGCGCCGGCGACCCGCGCTGCAAAGTGCTGATCTTCATGGGCAAGACCGATCCCGACGCGCCGCGGCACTCGCAACAGTCGATGGTTCTCGTGCCGATGGATGCGCCCGGCGTCAAGCCTGTACGCGCGCTTTCCGTGATGGGCTACGACGACGCGCCGCATGGGCACATGGAGATCCAGTTCGACAACGTTCGCGTGCCGGCCAGCAACATCCTTCTGGGCGAGGGCCGCGGCTTCGAGATCGCGCAGGGCCGGCTCGGCCCCGGCCGCATCCACCACTGCATGCGCCTGATCGGCCTGGCCGAGCGTGCACTCGAGTTGATGTGCGACCGCGCTCTCAAGCGCGTGGCCTTCGGCCGCCCGATTGCGCAGCACGGCGTGACGCAAGAGCGCATCGCCGAAGCCCGCTGCATGATCGAGCAGGCGCGACTGCTGACCTTGAAGGCCGCCTGGATGATGGACGTGGCGGGCAACAAGGCAGCCAAGGCCGAAATCGCCATGATCAAGGTCGTTGCACCGCAGATGGCCTGCCAGGTCATCGATTGGGCGATGCAGGTTCATGGGGGAGCGGGCATGTGCCAGGACTTCCCTCTGGCCTTCTACTACGCGCAGGCCCGCACGCTGCGCTTTGCCGACGGCCCGGACGAAGTGCACCGCAACGCCATCGCCAAGCTCGAGCTGGGCACGCGCCCGGCGGCCTGATCAGCCCTCGCTGGCCGCTTGCGCGGCCAGCCGGGCCTGCTCCAGCGCCACGGCGAACAGCGCCTGAGCGGCCTGCACCGATGCCACGTCGGGCCCGGGCATCGCCACGCGCAGGGTCAAGCGGCCACGTTGCACGATCAGGGCGAACGGCGGAAGTTGCCCCGCCTGTGCGAGCAGCATTTCACCCAAGGCACCCTGCAGCCAATGCGCCAGCCAGGGTGTCAGGTTGCTCACGCCGGCATAGTGCGCCTTGAGCTCGCCAAGCAGGCCGGCACCCAGCCTGGGCGACATCGCCAGCCAACGCATCTCCTCCGGAGTCTCCTCGTCCAGCCGTGTCTGCACGCCGCCGGTGAACTGGTGATAGAGCTCGTGCTCCAGCGCCTCGATCATCCCTCGCGGCATGACCAACGCATGCGCTTCGGGCTGCAAGCCGATCTCGCCACGCAGCCGCAACTCGTGTTCGCCCAGATAGTGGCGCTGTGACGGCCCCCACTCGATCCGCCCCTCCAGCCCCGGCTGGCCAGTCTCGATGACAAAGCCCTCCTGTTCCCGGATCCCGCGCATCGCGAAGCCGCTGGCCTCGCACCACGCGATCAAGGCAGCTTGGTCGGTTGGAGCCGAGGCACCACGCCACCATTGCTTGAAGGACTTGAGCATGGTTGGATTAGAGTGAGAGCCGCCAACCCGCACGAGGAGCAAAGGTCATGATCGAAGTGTATTCGTGGGCCACGCCCAATGGCCACAAGGTCCACATCATGCTGGAGGAGTGTGGCCTGGCCTACCGCACGATCCCCGTGGACATCGGCACGGGCGACCAGTTCAAGCCCGAGTTCCTCGCCATCAGCCCCAACAACAAGATCCCCGCCATCGTGGACCCCGACGGCCCGGACGGTGCGCCGATCTCACTGTTCGAGTCCGGTGCCATCCTGCTCTACCTCGCTGGCAAGACCGGCAAGCTGTTGCCCGCGAGCACGCGTGACAGGTACGAGGTGTTGCAGTGGCTGATGTTCCAGATGGGCAGTGTGGGGCCGATGCTAGGGCAGGCACACCACTTCCGCATCTACGCGCCGGAGAAGCTCCCCTACGCCGTCGACCGCTACACCAACGAAGCCCGGCGCCTCTACAACGTGATGAACAAGCGGCTGGCCAATTCGCGCTACATCGGCGGCAAGGATTACAGCATCGCCGACGTCGCCGTCTTCCCATGGCTCCGTTCCTGGAAGAACCAGGGCATCGACTGGAACGACCACCCTCACCTCAAGGGCTGGTTCGACGAGATTTCCAAGCGCCCTGCTGTCATGCGAGGCGTCGAGGTGCTGGCCGACAAGCGGCGCTCCATCACCGACGACACCGCTCGCGACGTACTCTTCGGCCAGCGCCAGTACGCGCGCCATTGATCGCCTTCGCACTCCTACAATGCGCGCCCACACTGCCCGTAGCTCAACTGGATAGAGCACCAGCCTTCTAAGCTGGGGGTCGGGGGT
>CAYJEC010000586.1:0-2580 GCA_964369025.1 uncultured Ideonella sp.
CTGGCTGCCCGCCGACGACGGTGACCGACTGGACAAGCCCTCCTATGACCTGAAATCCCTGCCCCGACAGGCAGGGTTTCTGCACGCCCTGGCGGATGCGCTCACGAAGTGCGGGCTGGATGTCTTCCAACTCGACCATGAAGACGCACATGGTCAGTACGAGGTCAACTTCACCTTTGACGAGGCCTTGGCCAGCGCGGACCACCTCATGCTGTTCAAGCTGGCCGCCCACGCGTTGGCTGAACAGCATGGCATGGTGTTCTCGATGATGCCCAAGCCCTTCGCGAACCAGCCGGGCAGCGGGCTGCACTTCCATGTCTCGCTGTGGGACGCAGCGGGGCACTGCGTCTTTGCACCCAGATCAAAGGCTGATGGCAAACTGCTCTCGACGCTGGGTCAGCAGTTCCTGGCCGGTGTGCAGGCGCATTCCGCCGCGTTGTGCGCCTTGGCCGCGCCCACTGTCAACAGCTACAAGCGCCTGGTGGTCGGCGAGTCGCTGTCTGGCACCAGTTGGGCGCCGGCCTATATCGCTCACGGGCCCAACAACCGCACCGCTGTGCTGCGCACGCTGCCCAACCGTTTCGAGTGGCGGCTGCCCGATGCCAGCGCCAACCCCTACCTGGCCACGGCGGCGTTGATCGCCGCCGGCTTGGACGGCATCGACCGCCAGCTCGACCCCGGACCAGACTGCACCGAGGATCTGTTCGCCCTCTCGCTGACCGCGATCCGCGAGCGCGGCATCGGCCTGTTGCCGCAGTCGCTGGAAGAGGCGGTGGACGCGTTGGAGAGCGACGATGTGGTCTGCGGAGCCCTTGGGAACACCTTGAGCCGTGAGTTCATCCGCCTGAAGCGTGCCGAGTGGCTCGAGTACGCACGCCACGTCAGCGGCTGGGAACTCCAGCGGTATGCCGCCACCTTCTGACGCATCTCGTCGGCGGCTCCTGCGTCACTTGGCGCTGGGCGCGGCAGCCATCAGTCCAACATGGGCAGGGGCTGCGCCCGGCCCGAAGGACACGATTCGGCTCGGCCAGTCTGTCCCACTGTCCGGTCCGGCACAGCACCTGGGCATCGAGTACCAGCGTGGGCTGCAGTTGGCCTTCAACTCGGCCAACGCTGACGGTGGCATTGGCGGCCGACAGATCGAGTTGATCAGCTACGACGACGGTTACGAGCCTGAGATCGCGTTGGGAAACACACGTGACCTGCTGGATGCCGATGGCGTCTTTGCCCTGGTCGGATATGTGGGTGCCGAGTCGGTGAATCGCTGCCTGCCGATCGCCATGAATGCCGGTGTGCCATTCGTGGCGCCGCTCACGGGCGCCGAGTCTCTTCGCAGGAACCCCAGCAGGTGGTTGTTCCATGTACGCCCCGGGCTGCAGGCTGAGACACGGCTCATCGCGCAGGCCATGCAGACCTTCGACATTGCCCGCGTCGCGGTGCTGGTGCAGGATGATGCAGACGGTGTCGCCGGGTTGGAGGCCTTGAGTGATGCCCTGGTCAGCCTGAAGGCGGCCAAACCGGTGGCCGTGGCACGTGTCGGGCGAAACTCGACCGGCCAGGTCGAGCTGAAGTCCCGTGACACGGCTGCCGCCGCTCTCACGCTGGCGGCGGCCCAGCCACAGGCGCTGGTGTGCCTGGCAGCCTACGCTTCTACAGCGGCGGTCCTCAAGTCCATGCGGGACGGCGGATTCGCTGGCCCCTGCTACGCCACCAGCCTGTCCAGCGCGGCGGCCATCGCGCCCTTGCTGGGTGCGCGCACCGCGGGCCTGTACGTGACCCAGGTGGTGCCGTCACCATACGACCTTTCACGGCCGACGGTGACGGCGTTTCTGAAGCAGTTGCGGGCATCCGGCACTGCGGCGCCGGAGTACGTTTCGCTGGAGGGCTGGATCGTTGGCAGCACGGTGGTCGAGGCGTTGCGCCGAATGCCGCGTGGCGCCGGGCGCGATGCGTTCGTGTCTGCTTTGGAATCCCTGAGTGGTTCCGACCTCGGTGGGTTTGCGTTGCGGTGGGACGCCCAGCGCCGCCAGGTTTCAGGGCGGCAAGCACGCCGCGAAACACGCGCTCCGCAATGCCGGCCGCCATCAAGGTGTGGACGTTGTTGGCAAGGATTGCGAGGTCAATGCTGTTCGGCGGTGCGAGCGCTTCGCCGCTCGATGTCACGGCTGTGCGGCGGATGTCGCCGTAGAGATCAGCGTCATGCGTGAAGCGCGATTCCCACGCCGCTAACGTTTCGCGCTGCGCTACCGAACCAGCACGCGGATCAAAGCTCGCTGCGGTCAGCGTGCCGCCGTTTGCGTGCAGGTAAGGCGCGAGGATAGAGGTGTACCAACCTAGGCCCGGATAAATCTCAAGCACGTTCATGTCACCTTGCAGCCCCCAGAAGAGGAGCGTCTGCAACGGATGACGGCCTTCGTCGCGTTCAGGATCGATGCGCCATGGGCCGGCGATTGCCCACGCAAGCGAGCCGCTCGGCGGCGCATCGGCAGCGCTCTGTTGAGAGCGACCGCATGCGGCGAGGCCAAGGCTTAATCCCAGGGCGGCGGAACGGCGAGTGAGCAGCATGGCTCCGAGCGCTAA
>CAYJEC010000587.1:0-2578 GCA_964369025.1 uncultured Ideonella sp.
TCTGCGCTGCAGCGGTGCCCTGCTTCGGGTCGCCTGCGTCGTCTTCGGCCAGCAGCTCGAACTTGGCCTTCTTGCCGCCGATGGTCACGCCCTTGGCGTTCAACTCGTCGATGGCCATGCGGGCACCGTTCTCGTTGTCCTTGCCCAGGTGGGCAATGCCACCGCTGGTCGGCCCCACGTGGCCGATCTTGACCACCAGCTCCTGGGCTTGGAGTGAGCCTGCCAGCAGGGCAGCAGCGGCCGCGACGACCACATTCAGTTTGACTTGCATAGGTACGAACCTCCAATAGGGGTATGTTGAGATGTGAACACGTGAAGGGTTCCCAACGG
This sequence comes from uncultured Ideonella sp., assembly GCA_964369025.1. GTDB lineage: Bacteria > Pseudomonadota > Gammaproteobacteria > Burkholderiales > Burkholderiaceae_C > Ideonella. The sequence continues at coordinate 331 of CAYJEC010000587.1, forward strand.
GCGAGACAATACTCCAAAAAGGCCTCGATCCGATGCGGAACAAGCCCGGGGCAAACCCGGTTCGCGCCTGTCACACGTGCTGTCCTGAACGCGGCCCAGGGCAGGCCGGATGACTGAACCGCGCGAAATCTGCGCGTTTGGGCGAGCTCAACCCACCGCGTGGTTTTTCATCACATGGCCCTGGGCCTTGTAGTGTTTCCAGCGTTCGCGCCCCGCCACCTTGTCTGATTCGTCGCCAGACACGATCTCGGCAACACGGGTATGCAGGCGGGCGAGGTCCAAGCCGTCACGCCCCAGGTTGACACCGTTGGTGCAGCCCAGCCCATCCACCGGGCTGCCCAGCAGCCACAGTGGGGTCTTCTCGAGCAGCACCGGATCCAGCTGGGACGGGCTGCCGCGCAGCCAGTGGTGCGGTGTGAAATCCAGCGACTCCTTGACCCAGAGCGCCTCGTCCAGGCGAGCCAGCGTGGCCGGGCTCCCGTACACGGCCACGCGCTCACCCTCCAGGTACTTTTTCCTGAGCAGCCGCACGGCGTAGTCGATCACGTCGACCACACCGCTGAGGAACACCACCTCAGCCATGGGTTTGGCTGGCGTCAGGCCTTGCGGGCAGCACGCGACAACACGAAGTGCGTCAGCAGGCCGACCGGCCGGCCGGTTCCGCCCTTGGCGGCTCCGGACCGGTTGGCCACGCCGGCCACGTCCAGATGCGCCCAGGGGTAGGCCTTGGTGAAGCGCTGCAGGAACTTGGCTGCCGTGATGGCGCCGCCGGCTCGTGAGCCGACGTTGGCCACATCCGCGAAGTTGCTCTTCAGACCCTCGTCGTACTCGTCGTCGAGCGGCATGCGCCAGCAGGGGTCGTCGGCGCTGCGCGACGCGGCCAGAAGGTCACCCGCCAACGAGTCATCTGGCGAGAACAAGCCCGCGTGGTGGTGGCCCAGGGCGACCACGCAGGCGCCGGTCAGTGTCGCGATGTCCACCACAGCTGCCGGCTTGAAGCGCTCGGCGTAGGTCAGCGCATCGCACAGGATGAGGCGGCCTTCCGCGTCGGTGTTGAGGATCTCGATGGTCTGGCCGGACATGCTGGTGACCACGTCGCCCGGCTTGGTGGCGAGGCCGCTGGGCATGTTCTCGCAGGTCGGGATGATGCCGACCAGGTTGACCTTGGGCTTCAGTTCGGCCACGGCACGCATGGTGCCGAGCACGCTGGCGGCGCCACCCATGTCGAACTTCATCTCGTCCATGTCGGCGGCGGGCTTCAGCGAGATGCCGCCTGTGTCGAAGGTGATCCCCTTGCCCACCAGCACGATGGGGGCGTCCTTCTTGGCAGCCCCGTGGTACTGCATGACGATGAAGCGCAACGGCTCCTCGGAGCCGCGCGACACCGAGAGGAAGGAGCCCATGCCCAACTTTTCGCAGGCCTTGCGGTCCAGCACCTGTACCTGCAGGCCGAACTCCTTGCCCAGGCGCTTAGCTTCCTCGCCGAGCCACGTGGGCGTGCAGTGGTTGGCAGGGCGATTGGCGCACTCGCGAGCCATGGCCACGCCGGCGGCCACCGCCTGGCCCTGGGTCAGGCCCAGCTTGGCGGCCGTCATCGCGTCCTTGTCGACGACAAGGCTCACCTTGGCAGGCATCGTCACCGGTTCGGCACTCGGCTTGGTGTGCGTATAGACATAACCCGCATGGTCGACCGCCAGCGTCAGCGCCTCGGCGTGCGCGGCGTCGGCTGCGCCGACGAGGCGGACGGCGAGGTGCTTCACTGCGCGGTTCTTCAGCGTCGCCAGGCCCGCCGCCATGGCGGCCCGGAACGCCTTGGCGGACCCATCGCGGGACACCGCCAGTGCAACCCGGCCAGCTTTGACGCCTGGCACCCCGTGCAGGTAGAGCGTGCGGCCGGCCTTGAGCTCGAAGTCGCCACCCTTGGTGGCGGCAGCGATGGCGGCGTCGAGCGGCTTGTCGCCGGTTTGCGGTTTGCCGTCCGCAGGCAGCACAACGATCAGGGCATCGGCCACCAGGCCGGCGAGGCCTTCGGCCGGCGTTGCCAGAACATGAAAGTTCATAATCTGTCTCGAATGAAAGCGATCACTTGATGTTATTCGATTCGACTGTCCGCAAGGAGCTGGCGCGCAGTTTCGGGGCCACGCTGGTGGTCATCCTGACCATCGTGCTGACGATGATGCTGATCCGCACGCTGGGCTTGGCGGCCAGCGGCTCGGTCGCCCCACAGGATGTGGTGCTGCTGCTGGGC
>CAYJEC010000588.1:0-2572 GCA_964369025.1 uncultured Ideonella sp.
CAGGAAACCGGCGCCATCAAGGCGCAAAGCACAGCCGGGGTTCATCCCCCGGCGCGCATTTGCACCGCGGAGGGCGCCGGTTTCCTGGGATCACCCTTCGGGCTCGTGCCTGGCAGGCCACAGGGCGTCGTTGCGGCCTCGCCTTGTGGCCCGCCAGGCGCGAGCGTGAGCCCACCCATAGCGGCAACGGGCCCTAGACATCGCGTTGGGTTCGTGGCAGCCTGACTGTTCCTTGTCCGGCTGCCATGCCGTTTCAGAGCTGGTCGCCACGGCCAAGCGCCCAGGAGGCACCATGTCGAATGATTGCCAACTCCCGCGCACGCTGACGGCGTGTTTCGTCGCGGTCACGTTGTCCTGCATGGCCCAGGCTGCCAGCGTCGACGTCGTCCCCTACATGAGCCTGAAGCCAGGTCAGTGGGCGGTGGTCCAGCGCGATGGTGTCCCGACGCAGGACGGATACGCGACGACCAAGGGCAAGAACGGCCAAGTCGTGCAGACGTGGTACTACAACGAAGGATCAGGCTGGGCGTTCGATTCGTCCCTGGTGTTCCTGGTCAGCGCCACCGAACTGAGCCTGCTGGAAGAGAACGATGGAACCGCGCGCTGGCGCTACGAGCCACCCGTCGTCATCCCACGGCCGGTGAACGTCGGGCAGCCTGTGTTCTATGCCGGCAGGGTGAAGAACCTCAGCACCAACGCCACCAGCGCCCGGACCCTCGTGTTCCTGGTCACGGCAAAGGGCCTCGCCGCCGACGCACCTGTGGGATCGTTCGTGGACTGCATCAAGAACCGGATGTACACCTACGGCGACGGCCGATCGCGCGACTCGGTGTCACTGCACTGTCGGGATCGTCACGCTGTCAAGGGCTGGCACACGAAGATCAAGGACGGCACAGATCCGCAGTTTGAGGAGATGGATCAGTCCGGGCCCAACCTGATGACCCAGTCCGGTGACTCGAACCCACCGTTTCCGTAGCGGCCACTGCGCGGTGGCGTTTCAGCGCGGGTTCTCGAAAAACACGTAGGCATTGAAATCGCCGACCTCGAAATAGACCCGTTTTTCGTCGGGGTCGACCTGGCCGTTCAGGTTCTCGTCGAGCACGCCATAACCATAGCGATAGTGGCGCGGCTCGTTGTCGCTGGTGCCCAGCGCCGTAGAGAGCTTGTCGATCTTCAGGAAGCGCTTGACCACCTGATTGCCTGCGTAGACCTCGAGCACGCCGTTGGTGCCGGTCCAGTTCTGGATGTCGCGCTTGATCTGGTTCTGCTGCTCCTGGGTACAGGCCGCGAGACCAGCGAGCAGGGCCGCCGGGAGGATGAGTCGTTTCACAAACTGCCTTCTTCCTTGGTGCCAAAGATCTTGTCGCCCGCATCGCCCAGGCCCGGGATGATGTAGCCCTGCTCGTTCAGGTGGCTGTCGATGGCTGCCGTCCAGCACCGCACGTCGGGGTGCACCGCTTCGAGTGCCGCAACGCCCTCGGGCGCAGCCACCAGAACCAGCGCACGGATGTCCTTGCAGCCACGGCGCTTGAGCAGATCCACCGTGGCGATCATCGAGCCGGCCGTTGCCAGCATCGGATCGATGATGAGCGCAGTGCGCTCGTTCAGGTGCCCGACAAAGCGCTCGAAGTAGTGCTCGGGCTGCAAAGTCTCGTGGTTGCGGGACAGCCCCACGACACTCACCTTGGCGTTCGGGATCATGTCCAGCACGCCATCCAGCATGCCCAGACCGGCGCGCAGGATGGGCACCACCGTCACCTTGCGGCCGACGATCTGCTCGATCGCGGTCGGCCCGCTCCAGCAGTCGATCGTGACAGCCGCGAGTGGGAAATCGGCGGTGGCCTCGTAGGCCAGCAGGCGGGCCAGTTCGCCAGTCAGTTCGCGGAACTTCTTGGTCGAGATGCCGGCTTCTCTCAGCAGGCCGACCTTGTGGCGGACGAGGGGATGGGCGACAGCGATGACAGGCACGGCAGCGGCGGTTTCAATGCGATGCGCTGAGTGTAGTCAAGCGCCAAACAACTGCGGCAACACGCCAGCCGCAGTGCCCCGCACCAGTTGGTGGGCATCGGCATCGATCTCACTGAGATCGGGATTCACGATGGCAACGTGGGCACCGGCCCGGCGGGCACGCGCTGCCAGCCCGGCTGCCGGCCATACCGCACCCGAGGTGCCGACGACCAGCATCAGGTCGCAACCGTCGACGGCGCGCTCGGCGGCCGAGAGCCCGTCCAGCGGCAGAGCCTCGCCGAACCAGACCACGCCGGGCCGGACGCAGTTGCCACACTCGGCACAAATCGGCGGGTCGCCCGGCTCGGCCCAGGCGGTGTCGCAGGTGCTGCCGCGCGCCGCGCGCGGGCAGGTGTCCAGCCAGCGATCCTGCAGGATGTCGCCATGCAGCCGGATGGCATCGATGTTGCCCGCGCGTTGGTGCAGGTCGTCGACGTTCTGGGTCACGACAGTCAGGCAGCCGGGATGTGCCCGAGCAAAGTCACCGAGGGCCAGGTGGCCCGCGTTGGGTTTCGCGGCGCGCCAGCGCTGCCTGTTCGCCAACGACTACGCGCTGCAGTCGCGC
>CAYJEC010000589.1:0-2569 GCA_964369025.1 uncultured Ideonella sp.
CGAACTCGCGGCGGAACTTCAGCAGCGAACCCCACAGCGAGACATGGTCCGGCACTGTCGCCGGCCAGCCCACGGCACCGTAGAAGATCGCATCGTGGCCCCCCAACTGGTCTTTCCAGTCGTCCGGCATCATCTAGCCGTGGCGTGCGTAGTAGGCGCAGTCGGCAAACTGGAAATGGTCGACATGCAGATCCACGCCAAAGCGGCGGGCAGCAGCATCGAGCACTCGCAGCCCCTCGGGCACCACCTCCTGGCCGATGCCATCGCCCGCGATGACGGCAACCCGATGCGGCGTGCTCATCGGCGGTTCCTCAGCGCGCCTTGGCGCGAATCTCCGGCAGCGCGCGCTGCAGGTAGTACACCATCGACCAGATCGTCAGCACCGAGGCCACCAGGATCAGGCCGGTGCCCCACAGATGGGTGTCGATCACACCGAACAGACGGCCGTCGTAAAGCAGGAAGGGTATCGCCACCATCTGCACCATGGTCTTCAGCTTTCCCAGCATGTGCACCGCCACGCTGCGCGAGGCGCCAATCTGTGCCATCCATTCGCGCAACGACGAGATGGCAATCTCGCGGCCGATGATGACCAGCGCGATCAGTGCATCCACACGATGCAGGTGCACCAGGATCAGCAGCGAAGCGCAGACCAGGAACTTGTCGGCCACCGGGTCGAGGAAGGCGCCGAAGGCAGAGGTCTGGTTCAACCTGCGGGCCAGGTAGCCATCGAGCCAATCGGTCAGTGCGAAAACCACGAACATCACTGTGGCCAGCAGGTTGCACAGGGCCGGCGGCCAGGATGTGTAGAACACCCCGACGATCAGCGGGATGGCCACGATGCGGGCCCAGGTCAGCAGCGTCGGGATCGTGAAGAACATGGTGTGGCCATTCTGCCCTCGATTCCGCCGCCTCTGGCGAGGTGCGATCAGCGATCGAGCGTGACCGGCTTGAAGCGCCTTTCCTCGTTGAACAGGAAGGTCTCGATGTACTTCCAGGGCTTGGGCAGGCGGCTGACATCACCGAAAGGGGCGGCCCGGTGCACCGCGTCGATGGCGATTTGCGTGGTGTCCTTGGCCTGGCTCGGGTAGCGCATCACCTCCACCTTGGCAATGCTGCCATCGGCCTTCAACTCCACCGACAGCACCGGGATGGCGAGAAGCGGCTCTGGCACGGCCCCGGTGTAGGTGATGTCCGGGTTGTGGGCCACCAGACGCTGGGCGGCACGCATGCGAAACTCATCCCAGGTCCGGGCGGCGCTCGGTGACGGCGCCGGTGTCGGCGCAGGCACCACCGGCCGCGTGGGCGCCGGGGCGGGGGGCGGCAGGGGAACCTTGGTGGCACAGCCGGCCAGCCAGCCGGTAACGCCCGCCAGGCTCAGCAGCAGGGCCAGCGCGACCCATGGCCGTCGGTCAATGCAATGCACGGTAGATGTCCTCAGCCAGGTCCTTGGATATGCCTTCGACGGTCGCCAGATCGTCGACGCTCGCGGCGGCCACGCCTCGCACGCCGCCAAAACGTTGCAACAGTTTCGCGCGCTTTTTCGGCCCGACCCCGGGGATGTCCTCCAGCCGGCTGCCGCTGGTGCGAACACTGGCACGTTTGGCACGCATTCCGGTGATCGCGAAGCGGTGCGCCTCGTCGCGGATCTGCGCAATCAGCATCAGGGCTGCGGAGTCGGGGGGCAGCGACAGCTTGTCGCGGCCGTCTGCGAAGACGAGTTCCTCCAGCCCCACCTTGCGGCCCTCGCCCTTTTCGACACCGGCAATCAGCGACAGATCCAGCCCCAGTTCGCCGAAAACCTCACGCGCCATGCTGACCTGGCCACGCCCGCCGTCGACCAGAACCAGATCCGGCAGGCGGGCGGCGGCGGTGGCGCCGCGCGCGCCCTCGGCGGCCACCATCTCGGCCAGCTTGGCATAGCGCCGCGTCAACACCTGTCGCATCGCAGCATAGTCGTCGCCGCCAGTGATGCCATCGATGTTGAAACGCCGGTACTGTGCGTTCTGCATGCGGTGCTCTTCATAGACCACGCAGCTTGCCTGCGTCGCCTCACCTGCGGTGTGGCTGATGTCGAAACATTCGACACGGAATGTGTCGAGATCGTCGATCGCCAGATCCAGTGCATCCACCAGTGCCCGCGTGCGCTCGCGCTGCGAGCCCTCTTCAGCCAGCAGCCGCGCCAACGCCAGTTCGCAGCCGGTGATGGCCATGTCCAGCCAGATGCGGCGCTGTTCGCGCGGCTGGTGTTGGGCGGTGATCTTCACGCCGGTCTGTCCCGAGAGCGCCGCCAGCAGGGCCTTGTCCACCGGGTGGCTCAGCACCAATAGTGGCGGCGGCGCTGTGCCCAGGTAGTGCTGGGCCAAAAAGGCCTGCAACACCAGTTGCTCCGCACTCAGGTCCTCACCGGCCACGGCCGTGGCCTCGTCCACGTGGGCTGGGAAGAAAGCCCGGTCGCCCAGGTGCCGGCCGCCGCGCACCATCGCCAGGTTGACGCAGGCACGGCCGCCCGCCACCTTGACGGCCAGGACATCGACCTCCCTGCCTGCCGCCGAAAGGCTGCTCTCGTCCA
>CAYJEC010000590.1:0-2566 GCA_964369025.1 uncultured Ideonella sp.
TGATGGAGGAGACCGGAGAGCGCCTGCCGGTGATCATCTCGGGCACCGTCACCGACGCTTCGGGGCGCATTCTCTCCGGCCAGACCGTAGGCGCCTTCTGGCACTCCGTGCGCCACGCCAGACCGCTGGCGGTGGGCCTGAACTGCGCGCTGGGTGCGGCGCTGATGCGGCCCTATATCGAAGAGTTGTCGCGACTGGCTGGCGATACCTTCATCAGTTGCTACCCGAACGCCGGATTGCCCAACCCGATGAGCGAGACCGGCTTCGACGAAACGCCCGACGTCACTGGCAGCCTGATGGAGGATTTCGCACGCTCGGGCTTCCTGAACATCGTCGGCGGCTGCTGCGGGACGACGCCTGAACACATTGCCGCCATTGCCGGCAGGGTGAGGGCCTACCGCCCTCGTGGCCGGCACGACCCCCTGCTGAGCCAGCTGGCTGCCTGAGGCGTGTCAGCGGGCTAGATCAGCTTCTGCAAGGCGTCCAGGTTCGGCTGGACCCGGATCTGGCCGGAGGGCACGCCCTCCTCGACCTTGAACCGAGGCAAACCGGTGTTGCGAACCGCGGGCACCGCCAGCGGCATGCCCTCACGGTTCACCATGCTGACGACCTTCAACGGGGCCCGCGGATTGGGCTCGCGTTTCATCACGATGGCCTCTTCGCCGCACGCCAACCGGACCCACGCCCCCGGCGGATGCAGGCCGGTTTCCGCCAGCAGCGCTTGCCCGGCTTCATCCGGGCGGCCACCTTCGTCGAAAAATGCGGCCTGGGCGGCCGCCTTGGCCGACAAGGCTGCCCGGTTGCGTCGCGCACTCAACCGAGCGGCGTAGCGGTCGGCACGCTGGATCAGACGGGCCAGGCGAACTCCCGGTTCCAACGTCGCCAGTGGCCCGGCAGGCGCGTCATGGTGATGCAGGACGGCCTGCAGCCACATGGCGTCTTCGACTCCTGCCTTGTCGCGCAACAGCTCGACGCTGCGCTGCGCATGGCCGTCAATCTGCGCGCGCTGCTGAGCGCTCAATGGCTGAGCCTGGCGCACGAGTTCGTTTTGCAGTGTCACCATGCCGACGTTCATGGTCAGCGCCGCCCTGGTCAGGGGCCGCCGCCATTCGGGTGTCCAGCCGGGCAGGCGCGGCCCCGCCAATGCGCAGAGCATCATCACCAGGAACGCGTGGTGGGTGCTGTAGTCCTCGAGATGTGTGCCTGCCATGTGGATGTAGCGCAGCAGCGTGAAATCTGCCTGCTTGTCCAGCCGGGCGAGCAACATGTCGGCCAATTCGTCGAGCCGTTCCTCCCAGCGCGTGGCCTGGGTGTCGCCCAGCAGCACGCGGGCCCGTCCCTCCAGATCGGGCCACTCGAGCGGGCGCTCCCGCTTTGCCGTATCGCGGGCCCGCAGGTCGTAGTCGGGCCGGATCGACGCGATGGCGCCCAGGGTGGTATCGGCCCGGAGCATCTGGTCGACCTGCCCGTTGAGTTGCCGCTGCACCAACCCCTGCTCCCCTTCATGGATGAACAGGTCGCGCGCCAGCAGGTACCCCAACTGCTGCCGGTCGACGATGGACGCCCCGCGCGAAACCAGCACGCTGCCGCTGGCATCGCGCAGGCTGAACGGCAGGGGAAAGCCGGGCGCCAGACCGTCTGGGTTGAGGGGAACCAGTTTCATGAGGGCGTCTGTATCGGGCAGGCCCAACCCATGGCTCAGGCTGGGGACTCAACGGTGTATCGGCCGCTGCCGGCGATCCTTGAGACCAGGCCGGACGCAGCAGGTCAACGCGGCGGCAGGAGCCGCAGGTGCACAGCGTCGACAGCGGCCGGGCCGGTCGACACCCGCCAAGATCCGACACCGCGGTCGGCCAGCAGGTTACGCAGGGTGGCCAGACGCACCGGCGCGGCGGGCCCGGGTGCGCCCGTCTGCAGCCGGGCCGCGGGTTGCCGCCTGAGGCTTTGGGACAACTTGTCGAGCACCGCCAGCAATGGACGCTTCGGCTGCTCTGATTCGAACGCATGCCTCATGGGCACCACCACCAGGATGCTGCCGCCACCTTCCTCGGTCACGGCGACCGGCGTGCCTGCGAAGAGCTCGTTCAGCCAACGGGCCTCGGCCTGGAGCGGGCCGGGTGGCGTCGACGGGCGCGGGGACGGGCTGGCCGCAGACACCACGGCCGGCGAGTCGCCCCCCGTCGTCGCAGGCGTGGCAGCGCAGCCGGCCAGGGCGGCCAGGCAGGCGAGACACAGCCAGTGGATGGGTCGCATGCTGCATTGCACCCGCTGACGCGGTCCTGCCGACGCGCAGCGTGTAACCGTCGTCAGCAGTTGTAGTGCCGCCGGACGCGTAAAATCATCCTCTCTTCCGAGGAGCGTTGCGACGAGGGCTACCGGCCCCCGCCAGGCTCGGAACGAACGGGCCGCCCGGCGTGGCCCGAAGCAACGGCGCTCACCCGGCTGCTGCCCGGCTGCCACGGGTGGGCCGTGGAGGGGGTGCACCGGTTGCAGTTCCGCTGACCGACCCGCGCCCGCCATGACCGACCCCGCTGCCCTCCCGGCGACCACTCCGCCGCCGATGCGC
>CAYJEC010000591.1:0-2566 GCA_964369025.1 uncultured Ideonella sp.
TCGTGGCCTACGGTGGAATGGTGACCGAGATGCTCGTGGGGGTGATGGCACTGAGACACCGCGCCAGCCATGCTCGCACGGCGACTGCCAACTGGCACAGCGTGACCGCCGGCCTGCGCTTCATCTGGCAACGCCCGGTGCTGCTGGGCGCGATGTCCCTGGACCTGTTCGCGGTGCTGCTGGGCGGCGCTGCGGCGTTGCTGCCGATCTTTGCCAAGGACATCCTGCACGCCGGGCCCGAGGCCCTGGGCCTGTTGCGTGCTGCACCGGCCGCAGGTGCCGTGCTGGTGGGCATCGTCTTGGCACGTCACACGATCAATCGGCGGGCAGGGGCGTGGCTGCTTGGTGCGGTGGCGGTCTACGGCATGGCGACCATCGGCTTCGCGCTCGCCCGCACGCTCGCCCTGGCCTTTGTGATGCTGGCCATTGCCGGGGCCGCCGACATGATCAGCGTGGTGATCCGCCAATCGCTGGTGCAACTGGAAACGCCCGAGGACATGCGCGGCCGGGTCGGTGCGGTCAACTCGGTGTTCATCGGTGCCAGCAACCAGCTTGGCGAGTTCGAGTCAGGGGCCACGGCAGCCTGGCTGGGCCCGGTGGGCTCGGTGTTGCTGGGAGGCATCGGCACCATCGGTGTGGTGCTGGCCTGGTGGCGCTGGTTCCCCGATCTGGCCCGACGGGACCGCTTGCGGGGGAATCCCTCGGCGCCTCAGGAGCCCGGCGCGACCTGACCGTGCAACGCCTTGCGCTGGGCCGTGTAGGCCCACCAGGGGCGGGGCTCGGCGCCCTGCATGAAATCGACGATGGCCATGAAGGTGTCGAGCACACAGGGGTCTTGCCGCTTGCCCGTGGCGCGTTCGAGCTGGCGATAGAGCGCGAAGGCATCGCACCCGCACAGGTCTGCCGGCTGGTGGATGCCCAGCAGGCGCAGGTCACCCGCCATGGCGGGCCCCACATTGGGCAACTGCTCCAGCACCAGGCACTGGTCCGGGGTGCGCGCTTTGGGCGCCTTGATCGCGCGGGCCATCGTGTCGCCTAAATCAGCATGTGCTGGCGCACCAGCCCGACCGCAATGCCTTCGATGGCGAACTCCACCCCGCCCAGCGGCACGATGATCGGCTCGAAATCGGGGTTCTCGGGCAGCAACTCGATCGAGTGGCGGGTGCGGCGCAGGCGCTTGACGGTGACCTCGTCGCCCAGCCTAGCGACAACGATCTGGCCGTTGCGCGCTTCGCTGGTCTTCTGCACGGCCAGCAGGTCACCGTCCATGATGCCGGCATCGCGCATGCTCATGCCCTTCACCTTCAGCAGGTAGTCGGGGCGGCGAGGGAACAGGCTGGCTTCGAGCAGGTAGGTCTGGTCGACGTTCTCTTGCGCCAGGATCGGGTTGCCGGCGGCCACACGGCCGATCAACGGCAGCGTGAGCTGCGCCAGGCTGGGCAAGGGCAGCGAGAATTGCTTGCCGCGCGCCTCGTTCAAGGCCCTCAGCGTGCTGGCCTGCAGGCGGATGCCACGCGAGGTGCCGCCCACCAGCTCGATGACACCTTTGCGGGCGAGGGCTTGCAGGTGCTCCTCAGCCGCATTGGGGGAGCGGAAGCCCAGTTCAGCAGCGATCTCGGCCCGGGTGGGCGGGGCGCCGGTGCGCTCGATGGTGCTTTGCACCAGATCGAGAATCTGCTGTTGGCGGGCGGTGAGCTTGGGGCTTTCGAACATGGCAGCGAGCCGCGCGCTGAGGTGCGGCTGAGGTTGCATCCAGTATCTGTATTTTTATCCAGACGTTCACAAAATGCAAAACAAATCGGAGCCGAACCCGCTGGTGGTCATCCTGGGCACTGGCGGCACCATTGCCGGCGCGGGTGACGACGTGGGCTATGTCGCCGGCCAGGTTGGTGTGCCGCAGCTTGTTGCCGCGGTGCTGGCGCTGAAAGCGCGCTCCCTCGAAGCCGAGCAGATCGCACAGATTGACAGCAAGGACATGAGCCATGCGATCTGGCAGGCGTTGGCACGGCGGGTGGCGCATCACCTGGCCCGGCCTGAGGTGGCAGGCGTCGTCATCACCCACGGCACTGATACGCTGGAAGAAACGGCGTACTTCCTGCACCGGGTGCTGGCCCCAGCCAAGCCCGTGGTGCTGACGGCGGCGATGCGGCCTGTGACTTCGCTGCAGTCCGACGGCCCGCAGAACCTGCTGGACGCCGTCACGGTGGCCGCCTGGCCTGGCGCGCGGGGGGTGCTGTCCGTTCTCAACGGGCGCGTTCACGGGCCTGCGGAGGTGCGCAAGGCATTGCCTTTTGCTCTGGACGCCTTCAGCTCCGGCGAAGCCGGACCGGTGGCATTGATCCAGGAGGGGATGGTGCGCGGGCTGCGGCCCTGGCCGACTGGCTCTGCGCTGGGGCTGGAGGCACTGGCCACCGACCCGTCCGAATGGCCCCGGGTCGACATCGTGGTCAGCCATGCCGGGGTGGACGGTGCGGTGGTGGATGCGTTGGTGGCCGCAGGATCGCGCGGCTTGGTGGTCGAAGGAACGGTCAACGGCACGGTGCACGAGGCGCTTCTGGGCGCGCTG
>CAYJEC010000592.1:0-2564 GCA_964369025.1 uncultured Ideonella sp.
GCCCGAGCACAGCAAGGGCCTGGGCCGCCCAGTGGTGACAGATGGCTATGGCAAGCCTTCGCAGTACGAGGTGAATGTCCAACGCCGCCAGAGCCCGGGTCTTACGCAGACGGCGCAGGCCTCGGTGTCGTTTGCACCCTTGCAATCACTGTTCGGCATCGTGACACCGAGCGGCTTGCATTTCGAGCGACACCATCAGGGCTGGTGGGACATCGATCCCTCGAAGCACCGGCTGATGGTGAACGGCTCCGATCCGTCGATGCTGAAGAGCGCGCTGGTCTTCACCATGGACGAGTTGATGCGCCTGCCTTCGGTCTCGCGCTTCCACTTCATCGAGTGCGGTGCCAATACCGGCATGGAGTGGGGCAACGTCGCTGTGCCGACGGTGCAGTACTCGCACGGCATGCTCAGTTGCAGCGAATTCACGGGCGTGCCACTGCGATTGCTGCTGGACATGGCCGGTGTCGACACGAAGCGCGCGCGCTTCGTGCTGGCGGAAGGTGCGGACGGTTCGTCGATGACCCGCACCGTCCCGATGGAGATGGTGGAGAGCGGCGAGGTCCTGGTGGCCTACGGCCAGAACGGCGAAATGCTGCGGCCCGAGAACGGCTACCCGCTGCGCCTGGTGGTGCCTGGGGTGCAGGGCGTCAGCTGGGTCAAGTACCTGCGCCGCATCGAGGTGGGCGACAAGCCCTACGCGACCAAGGACGAGGGCATCCACTACATGGACCTGATGCCTGGCGGCCTGCACCGGCAGTACACCAACATCCAGGAATGCAAGAGCGTGGTCACCACGCCCTCGGGCGGCCAGGTGCTTCTGGACAAGGGCTTCTACAACATCAGCGGTCTGGCGTGGTCCGGGCGTGGTGCCATCAGGCAGGTCGACGTGTCGGTGGACGGCGGTCGGAACTGGCGCCGGGCGCGGCTGGAGGGCCCTGTGATGTCCAAGTGCCTGACCCGCTTCAACATCGACTGGGTCTGGGACGGCAAGCCTGCCCTCATCCAGAGCCGCGCGATGGACAGCACAGGCTACGTCCAGCCCACCTACTCTCAACTGCGCAAGGTGCGTGGCACGCGCTCGATCTACCACAACAACGCCATTGCAACCTGGTTGGTGCAGGAAGGCGGGGAGGTGAAGAATGTCCAGATCGCCTGAACTGCGGGGACTCCTGCTGGCCGTGACTGTGGGCGTGGTCGCCCTCGGTGGTGCACAAGCTCAAAGCTACCCGGGCATTGGCCGCGCCGCCACCCCCAAGGAGATTGCCGCCTGGGACATCGACGTGCGGCCCGATTTCAAGGGGCTGCCCAAGGGCTCCGGCACAGTCGCCAAGGGCCAGGATATGTGGGAGGGCAAGTGCGCCCAGTGCCACGGCATCTTCGGCGAGAGCGGCGAAGTGTTCTCACCCCTGGTTGGCGGGACCACGGCAGAAGACGTGAAGACGGGCCGGGCCGCTCGCCTGAACGACGCAAGCTTCCCGGGCCGCACCACCTTGATGAAGGTGTCCACGGTTTCGACCTTGTGGGACTACATCAACCGGGCCATGCCCTGGAACGCGCCCAAGTCGCTCAGTGCGGACGAGGTCTACAGCGTCACGGCCTTTCTGCTCAACTTGGGCGGCGTGGTGCCCGACGACTTCGTGTTGTCCGACAAGACCATGGCCGACGCGCAGGCCCGGCTGCCCAACCGAAACGGCATGCTGCTCGAACACGCCATGTGGCCCGGCAAGACCCTGGTCGCCAACAAGGGCCCGGACACCCGAAACACCGCCTGCATGAGCGACTGTGTGACCGAGCCGAAGATCAGTTCGTTCCTGCCCGAGCATGCGCGCAACGCCCATGGCAACCTGGCCGAGCAGAGCCGGGCCGTCGGGCCGCAGCACGGCGCGGACACGACACGCGCCGCCGGCACACCCGTGAACCTGCCCGCAGTGCCCGCCGTGGCAACGGCCGCGACCCAGCCGGCGGCACCGCGCCCTGGCGCACCAATGGCCTTGTTGAACAAGTACACCTGTACCGCCTGCCATGCCTTGGACAACAAGCTGGTCGGCCCGTCGTTCAAGGATGTCGCCAAGAAGCATGGCGAACGAGCTGACGCGGTCGCCTACCTGACCGGCAAGATCCGCCAGGGCGGCGTGGGCGTGTGGGGTCAGATCCCGATGCCCGCGCAGGCATTGAGCGATGCCGATGCAGCGACCATTGCCCAATGGCTCAAGGCGGGCGCCACGAAGTAAAACCGATCCATCCCCCGTAAGGGATGGCACCGATGATGCGACATCATCCTTTTATTGGCACGCAGTGAAGCAGGAGATCCACATGATTGCGAATCGTCGAGAGTTGCTCAAGGGTGGGGCCATGGTGGCCTCGCTGATGTTGGCGGCGGGGGTGCTTGGCCCCGCAGCCCATGCTGCAGGCGCGGCCGCCGGCAAGGGAGCATTCGATGCCAAGAGCCTGGCTGATCTGGTCAAGGCCCTGGGCTATGGCACGCCGGCCGAAAGCAAGGATGTCAGCATCACGGCGCCCGACATCGCCGAGCGCCTCAGGCACCTGACCGAAACGCTGAACAG
>CAYJEC010000593.1:0-2554 GCA_964369025.1 uncultured Ideonella sp.
AGCCTGGGCGTACACCTCGGCAATGGCACGCAGTTGCGAGTTGGACCCGAACACCAAGTCCACGCGGGTGCCTGTCCACTTCACGGCGCCGGTTTGGCGGTCGCGGCCTTCATACACCTCGTTGGCGGGCGATGCGGGGCTCCAGGCGGTGCCCATGTCCAGCAGGTTGGTGAAGAAGTCGTTCGTCAACTGCCCGGCACGCTGGGTGAACACTCCGTGCTGTGTGCCACCCACGTTGGTGCCGATGACGCGCAGGCCTGCCACCAGCACGCTCATTTCGGGCGCGCTCAGGGTCAGCAACTGGGCCTTGTCGATGAGCAAGGCCTCGGCGGGCACGCTGTACGTCTTCTTCTGGTAGTTGCGGAAGCCATCAGCCACGGGCTCCAGCACGGCGAACGATTCCACATCGGTCTGCGCCTGGCTGGCGTCGGTGCGGCCGGGGGTGAAGGGCACTTGCACCGACTGGCCTGCGGCCTGGGCAGCGGCTTCCACACCAGCGTTGCCCGCCAGCACGATCAGGTCGGCCAGGGATACCTTCTTGCCACCGGTTTGTGCAGCATTGAATGCAGCCTGGATGCCTTCGAGCACGCCCAGCACCTTGGCCAGCTGGGCGGGCTGGTTGGCTTCCCAGTCCTTTTGCGGCGCCAGGCGGATGCGCGCACCGTTGGCACCGCCGCGCTTGTCCGACCCACGGAAGGTGGATGCCGAGGCCCAGGCGGTAGACACCAGCTCGGCCACCGTCAGGCCCGATGCCAGCACCTGGGCCTTGAGTTCGGCCGCATCCTTGGCGTCGATCAGTGGATGGTCTGCCGCAGGCACCGGGTCTTGCCAGATGAGGTCTTCGGCCGGTACTTCAGGGCCCTTGTACAGGGCCTTGGGGCCCATGTCGCGGTGGGTCAGCTTGAACCAGGCGCGGGCAAAGGCGTCGGCAAACTCGGCGGGGTTCTGGTGGAAGCGGCGGGCAATCTTCTCGTACGCTGGGTCCATGCGCAGCGAGAGGTCGGCCGTGGTCATCATGGGCGGGTGCTTTTGGCTGGGGTCGTGCGCGTCTGGGATCATGTGCTCGGGCTTCACGTCCTTGGCCACCCACTGGTGCGCGCCGGATGGGCTCTTGGTCAGCTCCCACTCGTAGCCGAACAGCATGTCGAAGTAGCCGTTGTCCCAGGTCGTGGGGTTCGGCTTCCAAGCGCCTTCGAGCCCGCTGGTGATCGCATCGCCGCCTTTGCCAGTGCCGTGCTTGCTGATCCAGCCGAAGCCTTGCGCCTCGATCGGCGCACCTTCCGGCTCCACGCCGACCAGCGCCGCATCGCCGGCACCGTGCATCTTTCCGAAGGTGTGACCACCGGCCACCAGGGCCACGGTCTCCTCATCGTTCATCGCCATGCGCTTGAAGGTCTCGCGCACATCGCGACCGCTGGCCACCGGATCGGGGTTGCCGTTGGGGCCCTGCGGGTTCACATAGATCAGGCCCATCTGCACGGCCCCCAAGGGGTTCTCCAGGTCACGGTCGCCGCTGTAGCGCGCATCACCGAGCCACTCTTTCTCTGCGCCCCAGTAGATGTCCTCTTCGGGCGCCCAGATGTCCGCACGCCCGCCGCCGAAGCCGAAGGTCTTGAAGCCCATGCTCTCCAGCGCCACGTTGCCCGCGAGCACCATCAGATCGGCCCAGCTGAGGCTGTTGCCATACTTCTGCTTCACCGGCCAGATCAAGCGCCGCGCCTTATCCAGGTTACCGTTGTCGGGCCAGCTGTTGAGGGGTGCGAAGCGCTGGTTCCCGGTACCCGCACCGCCGCGGCCGTCAGCCGTGCGGTAGGTGCCGGCCACGTGCCAAGCCATGCGGATCATGAGTCCTCCGTAGTGGCCCCAGTCGGCGGGCCACCAGTCCTTGGAGTCGGTCATCACCTTGGTGAGGTCCGCCTTCACGGCCTTGAGGTCGAGCTTCTTGAACGCTTCCGCGTAGTTGAAGTCCGGGTCCATGGGGTTGGACACGGCTTGATGCTGATGCAGGATGCCGAGGTTCAGCTGGTTCGGCCACCAGTCGCGGTTGCCGGTGCCGCGACCGGCGACAGGATTGCGCAGTGCGCCGTGCAGGACGGGGCATTTACCGGCGCCGTTGGCAGGGGTATTGGCGGCTTCCAAGGTGGCGCCGTGAGGATTTTCGTTAGCCATGATAAGCGTCGTTAATGATTTGCTTGTGCGAAAGTAGGAACCACAAGAAGCACTGGAATGTTCGATGTCATTGTCTTGGTCTGATCGCGATACATCCCGGACCAGCATGGATCGAATGGTCTCCATCTGAGTGATCGAGAACGATCCATGCCGGATCGAATGTTCGAGACCTAGCGCATCTTTGGCCAGTGCAGCTTTGGACCGTTCCCTTCTTCCGCCTTTCAACTCTTAGTACAGCTGCGGCCGGGATCCCCATGGACCAATAAACGCAGATGCTGGGAAATCGCCTCCTTCAACTCGTGCAGTCCATTTCGCTGGCTGATATCGAACTCCCCGTCGGCGTGGAAGTGCTCGATCCCTTGTACGGAGAAAATAGTTCAGAGGT
>CAYJEC010000594.1:0-2549 GCA_964369025.1 uncultured Ideonella sp.
GACGAATACAACGCCCGGATCCAGCGTGAAGGTTTGCCGCTGGCCAAGTACCGCAGCTTCTGACCATGGCGCGATTTGATGTGTATGCCCATCCGGAGCGGGCCGCGCGCGAGACCACGCCATACCTGGTGGATGTGCAGAACAACTACATTGACCGGCTGGACAGCCGCGTGGTGATCCCCATGCGGCCCGAATCCCTGTACCGTCTCAAATTGCGTGACCTCAACCCGGTGTTTGACATTGAAGGCCACCCCATGGTGCTGGACACCGCCGCTCTGGCGGCCTTTCCAGCGCGTGAGCTCGTGCAGCGCGTCACCAACCTTGAAAGCCATCGCGGGGAAATTCAGGCCGCCATGGATTGCCTCTTCGGAGCCTATTGAATGAATCCCCACCCCATCCGCTCCCAGTACGAAGACTTCATGCGCCATGTGTTCACCACAGGCGTGGCCAAGGGCGACCGCACCGGCACCGGCACGCGCAGCGTGTTCGGCCACCAGATGCGCTTCGACCTGAACGAAGGCTTCCCGCTGGTGACGACCAAGAAGGTCCACCTCAAGTCCATCATCCTGGAACTGCTGTGGTTCCTGCGCGGCGACTCCAACGTGGGCTGGCTGCAGGAGCGCGGCTGCAGCATCTGGGACGAGTGGGCAGGCGATGACGGTGACCTGGGGCCGGTCTACGGCGTGCAGTGGCGCACCTGGCCGACACCCGAAGGCGGCCACATCGACCAGATCGCCCAACTCGTCGAGCAGCTCAAGAGCAACCCGGATTCGCGGCGCCTCATCGTCAGCGCCTGGAACGTGGCCGATCTGCCCAAGATGGCTCTGATGCCCTGCCACGCCTTCTTCCAGTTCTACGTGGCCGAGGGGCGACTCAGCTGCCAGCTGTACCAGCGCAGCGCGGACATCTTCCTCGGCGTGCCGTTCAACATCGCCAGCTATGCGCTGCTGACCCACATGCTGGCCCAGCAGTGCGATCTGCAGGTCGGCGATTTCGTCTGGACGGGAGGCGACTGCCACCTCTACGACAACCACCTGGAACAGGTCGAGACCCAGCTCGCGCGAACACCCTTCCCGTACCCGCTGCTGAACATCCGCCGGCGTCCAGCCTCGATCTTCGACTACGAGTTCGAGGACTTCGAGGTGCTGGAGTACCAGCACCATGCGCCGATCAAGGCGCCGGTTGCCGTCTGATGGCACTGGTGCTGATCGCGGCAGTGGCACACGATGGCGTGATCGGTGGTGACAACCGCCTGCTGTGGCACCTGCCTGAGGACATGAAGCACTTCCGCACGGCGACGGCCGGCGCGCCGGTGATCATGGGCCGCAAGACCTGGGCCTCCCTGCCTGACCGGTTTCGCCCGCTGCCGGGGCGGCACAACATCGTGCTGAGCCGGCAGCCGGGCTTCTTGCCGGCCGGCGCTACTGTCGTGGGGGGCTTAGACCAGGCGCTGGCCAAGGCGGGTGCAGCGCCCCGCGTGTATGTCATTGGCGGCGAGCAGGTTTACCGCGAGGCCTTGCCGCTGGCCGACGAACTGCTTCTGACCGAGATCGACCAGGCATTCTCCGGCGACGCCCACTTCCCGGCCTTCAGCCGCGAGACGTTCACGGAAGTGGATCGCCAGCCACACCAGGCGGCAGCACCGAACGACTTCGGCTTCGCCTTCGTCACCTACCGACGGCAGCGCTGAGCACGCCGCCAGCCATGTGGTCGGCGGCCTCCATGCCCCGTACGATCACGCTCCGGCGCCATGACTTCGAGACGGACTGCCTTGAAACTCGCCCGCTTGAACGTCAATTCAGGTTGGAAGGGAAGAAGACTACGGCGTGTAGTCGTGTCCGCTGGCCGCCTGCAGCCTTACCGCGGAGTTGGCCGCCTTCACGGTTGTCTTCACGGTCTCCGGACTCGCTGGTGTGCTATTGCTCGCCGATGCAGAGAACGACGACGAATTCGGGCATTCTGTAGACCCCAGGACGAATGATTGCTGCGTAGCGGTAGCCTGCACGGTAAGTGTCATGCGCTCCCCAACCGTGACGGGCACGGAAAAGCTGAACTTGCTGGTGCCCTTCGGGCCAATGACATTGCTGCACTCGCCGTATCCTTGCCCCACAACTGAGCACCATTCCCTTGCTATGGGCACACCGCCTGACGGCTGGGCGTTGGCCCCGACCACCGTATATGCGCCGGATTGCGCATAAACGAACTCGTCACTCGGGGTTGCCTGTGCTTTGAGCTGACGGGCAATCTGTACCGAAACTTTGACGGATGATGGCGTTCCGACAGGCAGCGTGTCGGACGTGACGTTGAAGGTATCGAAGAAGCTGCCGACGCTTACCGTCCCACTCTGCTCCTGGCCACTCGAGGGGCAGCCGAACGTGCTGGACACGGAACCTCCGGCCTGCACTTGGAGGCTGCCGAAGTCGCTTTGGGCGAAAGCCGTAGCCTTTGCGGTCCCCGAATACGCGCCGCTTATGGTGTTGACGGTCTTGCGAGCTGAAAGCGGCACGCCCGGCAAGACGGTGTCGCCGGACCCGCAATCGCCGTAGTTG
>CAYJEC010000595.1:0-2529 GCA_964369025.1 uncultured Ideonella sp.
GCACCAGCCAGCGGCCACCGTGGGCCCGGGCGTCGAGCCAGCTGGCCAGCGCCGCCACCAGCGACCCGGCATGCAGCGGGCCGGTGGGCGACGGTGCGAAACGGCCGATGTAGCGCGGCTTCAATCGACGTCGGTGCCGTGGTACAGATGGCGCTCCAGCAGCGCCTTGCGGGTCGCCGGGCTCTCCAACTGCTTCAGCCACCAGGCCAGCGCCAGCCCCTGCGGCGCCTTCTTCGGCTGCGGGGCAGCGGCCGTGCGCCAGGCGTAGGCCAGGTTGGCGGGCCGGCGGCTGCGCCGCACCGCCTTGGCCACCAGCCGGCCATGGCGCACGTGCTCGCGGACCAGCACCTCCGGCACGAAGCCGCAGCCCAGGCAGCGCAACAGGGCATCGATCTTGGTCTGCATGCTGGAGACCGTCAGCACGTCCTGCCCGGCCAGCAGGTTGACTGTGATGGGTGACAGGCGCAGCGCCGAATCAGCCACCGCCACCGCCCGGTGGCGCAGGATCTCGTCGTCAGGCAAAGGCTCGGGCAGCCCGGCCAGCGGGTGGTGCGGGGCCACCACGAAGGCGAAACACATCTCGCCCAGGGGCTTCAGCTCGATCCCGGGCGGCGCTGGCATGTCTGCCGGCACACCCATCACCAGATCGGCATGACCCGAAACCAGCGCCTCCCAGGTACCTACCAACACCTCGGTGCGCAGCCGCAGGCGCGTGCCGGGGCCGGGCTCGCCTGCGCCGCCGGGGCGCAGGGCGTAAAAGGCCTCGCACAGCTCCAGCAAGGTGAGCCGGGAAAGCACGCCGTCGACGGCGATGGTCAGCTCGGTCTCCCACCCGGTGGACACGCGCCGCACACGGCGCGCCACCGCGTCCATTTCGGCCAGCAGCCGGCGGCCCTCGTTGAGCAATTCTTCGCCGGCAGCGGTGAGCTGGGCCTGGCGCGAGCGCCTGTCGAACAGCAGCACGTCCAGAGCGTCCTCGAGCTGCCGCACGCCGTAGGTCAGGGCGGAGGGCACCTTGCCCAGCTCGCGGGCGGCGGCGGCAAAGCTGCCGGTGCGGGCGATGGCATCCATCATCGCCAGGGCGTCGGGGGTCAGAGCGCTGCGTCGGTCGGCCATTGCGGGTTCATCTTATTTGAAAGCTCGCTTCAGCCCGGGGCAGTTCCCATCAAGGGGCCGCGCGCCTACAGTCACCTCATACCCCCTGGAGGATCCCATGATCACGCTGCGCAGAGCCGAAGACCGCGGCCAGGCCGACCACGGCTGGCTGAAGAGTGCCCACACCTTCTCGTTCGCCGACTACCACGACCCTGCCCACATGGGCGTGGGCAACCTGCGCGTCATCAACGACGACCGCATCGCCCCGGGCACCGGCTTCGGCACCCATGGCCACCGCGACATGGAGATCGTCAGCTACGTGCTGGAAGGCGAGCTGGCCCACAAAGACAGCATGGGCAACGGCGCCGCCATCAAGCCCGGCGAGGTGCAGCGCATGACCGCCGGCACCGGCGTTCGCCACAGCGAATTCAACCACGCACCGGCCGAGACCACTCATTTCCTGCAGATCTGGCTGCTCCCCGTTCGCCCAGGGCTGGAGCCCGGCTACGAGCAGAAGGCCTTCAGCGATGCCGAGAAGCGCGGCCGCCTGCGCCTGGTGGCCGCCCCGGACGGGCGCGACGGTGCTGTGACCCTGCATGCCGACGCCTCGATCCGCGCCGGCCTGTTCGACGGCGACGAGAGTGCCGAGCTGGCATTGGACCCGGCCCGGCTGACCTACGTGCACCTGGCGCGCGGCGAGCTGACACTGAACGGCCACGCGTTGCGCGCCGGAGACGGCGCCCAGTTGGCCGGCGAGACGCTGTTGCGCCTGTCCGGCGGGCGCGGCGCCGACGTGCTGGTGTTCGACCTGCAGAAGTAGGGGCGGCTACAGTCGGCAGGATGAACAACCTTGTCGACGTGTTGGGCGTGCTGCCGTGGCTGGACTGGCTCGCCGTGTTCGGCCTGTTCGGCGCCTGGATCGGTTACGCGCACTTTGCCAGCCGGCGCGCGCAGGCCCGCTCGTCGCTGCTCGCCGCCACCAACCGGGTGCGGCGCGAGTGGATGCTGCGCACCACCTACCGCGAGAACCGGGTGGTCGACGGCGTGGTGGTTCAGAACCTGTCGACCAGCCCGTCGTTCTTCGCGTCCACCACCATCCTGATCATCGGCGGCCTTCTGGCGGTGCTGGGCACCTCCGACAAGGCCACGGAACTGGTCAAGGAGATCCCCTTCGCCGCCCGCACCTCGGTGCTGGTGTTCGACTTGATGGTGGTGCTGCTGACGGCTATCTTCGTCTACGCCTTCTTCCGCTTCACCTGGAGCCTGCGACAGTACACCTTCGGCGCGCTGCTGGTGGCCTCGGCCCCGGACCGCAGCGAACCCTGGACGGCGCAAGACCGCGAAGCGTTTGCCGACCGTGCCGGTGGCGTGATGGGCCTGGCGGCGGAGACCTTCAACGACGGCCTGCGTGCCTACTACATGGCGTTCCCGGCC
>CAYJEC010000596.1:0-2529 GCA_964369025.1 uncultured Ideonella sp.
GTCTTGACCGGGTAGGCCTCGGGGCGGGCCTCGGCCCGGGCCACGCAGCCTACCGCCAGCGGGCAGGCGCTGCAGCGCGGCTGGCGCTGGCTGCACAGCGTGGCCCCCAGGTCCATCAAGCCCTGGGTGTAGGCGACCATGCCGGTGCTGTCGGGCAGCAGATCCTGCGCCAGTGACCACAGCGCACGCTCGTGGCGGGCCACCGCGAGGTCGTCGCCGAACCCCAGCGCCCTGGACAGCACGCGTTTGACGTTGCCGTCAAGGATGGCAACACGCTCGCCGAAGCAGAACGCGGCGATGGCCGCAGCCGTCGATCGGCCAATGCCTGGCAGCGTGGCCAGGGCAGCCGCTGTCGTGGGGAAGCTGCCGCCGTGCTCGGCCACCACCGCCTGCGCGCAGCGGTGCAGGTTGCGCGCCCGGCTGTAGTAGCCCAGGCCCGCCCACAGTGCCAGCACGTCGTCCAGCGGGGCGGCAGCCAGGGCCTGCACGGTGGGAAAGCGTTGCAGGAACCGCTCGTAGTAACCCAGCACCGTGGTGACCTGGGTCTGCTGCAGCATGATTTCGGAAAGCCACACCCGGTAGGGCTCGCGCGCCTGTTGCCAAGGCAGGGCGTGCCGGCCGTGGTGCTGCTGCCAGGTGATCACGCGGGCGGCGAGATCACCCGCGCCGGACACGCTCACGCCCGGCCCGCGCGAGCCGTGCTGACGCCGTCGCTACGTATCAGCGCGCCGGTACCGGGTGCAGCCGCCTCGCCGGCCTGCGGGCCAACTTCGGCATGGGCGCGCAACGCCATGGCTTGTTGGTGAGCGCGATCGATGATCTCCATCAGCCGGGCATCCTGGTTCTCGACCTCGGCAAGCCGGTTCTCCAACTCGCCCGTGGCCTGCTGTATGCGCTCCAGCGTGTCGCGCCGGCGGCGCAGGGCGCGCTTGCGGTCGCGGAACTGGCCGTCGATCTGCTGCGAGGCTGCCTGGTTCCAGGCCTCGACCTCGGAACTGGCGTTCTCGAAGATCACCCGCAGCTTGGACATCAGCATGCGCTGGAACTGCTCGGAAAAGGCCGGGCCGTTCATGCGGATCGCGCGGGTCACGCTGAAGTAGCGCCCGTAGCCCCGCTCGATCAGCTTCAATTCCTCGCGGAACGGCGCCAGGTCGGGCGCCGGGGGCAACGCGAGCGTGAAACCGAACTCCGTGTTGAGTTGCCGGAAGCTCGCCTGCAGCATCTGATCGATCTCTGCGCACTGGTGCGCGGCCTTGTCGATCTGGCCGATCAGGGTGCTGCACAAGTTTGCGAAGGCGCTGCGCGCACGCAGGTTGAACCAGCTGTTGCCGAGTGCAGCCTGCAGGTTGGCTACCGCCTCGCGAAGGCGATCCGATTCCAGCGCGCGCACGGCTTCGCGCAGCATGCGCAGGTGCACCGCGCGCAAGGCTGCCAGGCGCGCGGCACAGCGCTCGAACTCGGTCACATCCGCCTGCACACGCGCCAGCATCTGGCCGACGCGGCCGCCGCTCTTGCCTCGCAACCCGCGCAGTTCGAGCATCTGCTCGGCATTGGCCCGGCGTTGGTCGCGAAGGCGGCGGGTGGCGTGTTCCTGCAGTGACTGAACGCCACTGATCAACGCGGTGGCCAACACCTGCTGGCGCTGCGGCAGCAACTCGGCATTCAAGGCCTGCTCCAGCAAGGGCAGGCGGCTTTCCTGCAGCCCCAGTTGGTCGCCGCTCATTCGGGCGGCCAGGGCCTGGCGGGCCGACACCGGGAACACCCGCTCACGCGAAATGCGCAATGTGATGGCCGTCTCCACGCATTGCCGCTCGATCGCCTGGAGGCGCTCGGCGGGGGTCGCCAGAGGGTCCGCCAGGGTGTCGACCTTGTTCAGCACGACGAAGCTGGACAGGCCATTGCCACCGAGGTGGTTGGTCCAGATGTCCAGGTCGGATCGGGTCACGCCCGTGTCGGCGCCCAGCACGAACAGCGCCGCATGGGCGCTGGGCAGCAGGCCGAGAGTCAGCTCGGGTTCGGTGCCGATCGCGTTCAGGCCGGGCGTGTCCACCACCACCAGGCCGCGGCGAAGCAACGGGTGCGGGTAGTTGATGATGGCGTGGCGCCAGGCGGGAATCTCGACCCGGCCGTCGGCCTGGGCGGGCGGGTTGTCGGCCGGGTGCTCGTCGGACCACAGGCCGAGGCTGCGCGCATCGTCCACACTGACCAGCCGGGTGGCGGTGACCTCCTGCAGCGCCTTGGCCAGGCCAGGGGTGTCCGACGGGTCCAGCGAGGCGCGTTTCCAGCGCTCGCGCTGGGCGCGCCAATCGGCCAAGGAGGCGGGATCTCGCCGGGTGTCGATGGGCAGCAGATCCAGCGTGGGCAGCTCGAGTTCGTCCCACGACAACTCCACCGGGCACATCGTGGTGCGCCCGGGGGTGGCTGGCAGGATGCGGCGGCCGGCGTCGGCAAAGAAGATCGCGTTGATGAGCTCGCTCTTGCCGCGCGAGAACTCGGCGACGAAAGCGACCACCAGTTTGTCGCTCGCCA
>CAYJEC010000597.1:0-1489 GCA_964369025.1 uncultured Ideonella sp.
AGGCTCGGCTGGCGCGAAGCCTGGGCAGCGATGCCGATCTGCTGGATGCCATTCGCGAAGGGGCGGTGCTGCGCGTGCGGCCCAAGGCGATGACAGTGGCCGTCATCATCGCGGGCCTGGTGCCGATCATGTTCGGCGGCGGCACCGGCTCCGAGGTCATGCAACGCATCGCCGCGCCCATGGTCGGCGGCATGGTCACTGCGCCCCTGCTGTCGATGTTCGTCGTGCCGGCGATCTACCGGCTGATGCGCAGGCGCGGACGCGGTGCTGCTGACGAAGCGCCTGCCGATCGCGGGGATGCTTCGGCGCGGGACCCGGCCTCGTCCGTTGCGTGAGCGAGACCGGCGGCGGGCTGCCAGGGCAGCCACCGCCAGTCCATCTCTTCGCCTTCGCCGCTTCTGCTTCCTCGAGGGCGGCGGGCTGGCCCGGACAGGCGCCCGGCAGTCTGCTTCAGTGGAACCGACGATCAGCGCGGCTGAAACATGATGAGGCCCATGCCGGTCAGCGCGACGGCCACGCCCGCCACGTCCCATGCCGTCGGCCTGATGCCGTCCACGATCCACAGCCACAGCAGCGCGACGCCGATGTAGACCCCGCCGTACGCCGCATACACCCGCCCCGCCGCAGTCTCGTGCAATGTGAGCAGCCAGGCGAAGAGGGCCAGGCTCGCCGCCGCCGGAACGAGCAACCATGCGGACCTGCCCTGCTTCAGCCACAGGTAGGGCAGGTAGCAGCCAACAATTTCGGCCAGTGCAGTCGCAATAAACAGCAAGAGTGTCTTGAGCGGATCCATGCCTGTATTCTGTGCAAGCCACGGGTCGGCCGGAGCCTCAGTGCGAGTGGCGGTGGTGTTCGTCCGGGAAGTGCTCGTGTGAATGCAGCATCGGCGTGTGCCGATGCCGGTGCGTGTGGCGAACGGCACTGGCCTGTCCAGCCGGGTGGTGATCATGGTGCACGTCGTGCTCGTGCTCATGGTCGTGCACCGTGACCTCGTGTGCGTGCGTGTGACCGTGCCGTTCGCTCAGGTGCAGCCACACGCCGAATGCCATCAAGGCGCCAGCCATCAGCAACGCAGGCGTGACCGACTCGCCCAGGACCAGCACCGCAAGCGTCGCACCGATGAATGGCGCTACGGAGAAATAGGCGCCCGTGCGCGCCGTCCCCAGATGCCGCAAGGCGACGACAAACAGAGTGAGGCTGATGCCGTAGGAGAAAAAGCCCAGCACCGCCGACCCGGCCAGCGTGCTCCACGCCGGCATGCGAGGCTCGATGGCGACCGCAATGGCCAGGTTGACGCTGCCTGCGGCCAGCCCCTTGACCATGGCCACCCAGGTGGCATCGGCCAGCGAGACCTCTGCCTGCACAAGCGGCTTGGCGCGGTGACAATGCGAGCTTTCGGACATGGGCGCGAGTGTAGCCACGGCACTGCCTGCCGCGCCCGGCGCCAATGACCGCAAGGGGTATCTGATGAGCTATGTCTTTCCACCGC
>CAYJEC010000597.1:1499-2519 GCA_964369025.1 uncultured Ideonella sp.
GGTTGTTGTCCACGCCCCAGGCCAGGCAGGCGCCCAGAACCGCCAGGGCCGGCCAGACATTGCTGAAACGCGTCTCTCCGGGCCAGCTGAGGACGATGGCGCCGGCCACGATCGCGAGCATGCCCAGGGCAATGCGACGATCAAAGTTCTCCTTGAAGGCAAACCAGGCCAGCAAGGCGGTGAAGACGCCTTCGGCGTTCAGCAGCAGTGACGCGCCCGAAGCGGGCATGCCCGAGAGGCCGAACATCAGCAGGACCGGCCCGGCCACGCCGCCGGCAGCGACCGCGCCGGCCAGCCAGGGCCATTCGCCGGGCTCGAGCCTGGCAGAGGGCGCCCGGCGCACCCGCCGCAGCGCCGCGAGCCCCAGTCCGGAGCCGAGGTACAACAGGCCGGCGAGCATCCAGGGTCCGACACCGCCCATGAGCGCCTTGGCCAGCGGCGTGCCGGCGCCGAACAGGGCGGCCGCCAGCAATGCCGCGCCGACGCCGGCTGGCAGCCTCCTGGCCGCAGCGTCTTGAGCTGAATCCGATTCCCTCATGCGTGCAGTGTCGCCCGAGTTCAGCGCACGGCCACGTCGGCGACGAGTCGGGCTTTCAGGGCACGCTCGCGGATTGACGCTTCGGGTTCAGCGGCCCATTCGAACGATGATTTCCAGGACCAGACCATGCCGTCGATCCTGACGAATCGCAGGTCGCCGGCCTTGCCCTCCACCGAGGTGCTCTGACGTTTGCCCTCGAACTCGAAGGCCACGGTGTGGATGCCGGGCTTGAGCTTCATTCGCACCATCGTGTTGGGCAGTGTCTCCACGGTGGGGCCGCCGTCCGCCTGCACCTTGATGAAGTGACGACCGTCGCCCCAGTTGCGGCGCACGACATACACGGTCAGCGCGGTCGGATCGGGTGTGAACCGCTTCGCGTCGGCGTCGGCGTTCAGGCTTGGTGCCGGCGCCTGGGTGCACGCGATCACGCGTCCCTTGTTGGTCTTGTAGCAGTGAGGCAGTTCCGCCGCCGGGTCCGGCGG
>CAYJEC010000598.1:0-2515 GCA_964369025.1 uncultured Ideonella sp.
GGCCGTTGGCCGGTGAGCATCACGTACAGCAGCACGCCCAGGCTGTAGATGTCGGTCGCCGTGCCCACCGGCTCGCCGCGCACCTGCTCGGGGCTGGCGTAGTGCGGCGTGAACGGGCGCTGGCCGGCGGCTGTCTGCTCCGGGCCGGCGCTCTCGAACGGATCCAGGGCCTTGGCGATGCCGAAATCCAGCAGCTTCACCTGGCCATCGCGGGTCACCAGCACATTGCTGGGCTTGAGATCACGGTGCACCAGCAGGTGCCGGTGGGCAAAGGACACCGCATCCGCAAGTTGCAGGAACAACGCCAGGCGCTGATCCACACCGAGGCCGGCGCAGCCCTGGTCGATCGGCACGCCGTCGACCAGCTCCATCACGAAATAGGGCAGGCCGCCGGGGCCACGGCCGGCATCGAGCAGGCGGGCGATGTGCGGGTGGTTCAGCCGCGCCAACGCACGCTGCTCCTGCGCGAAGCGGGCCAGCACCTGGGCCGAATCAATGCCGCGCTTGAGCACCTTGATGGCGGCCTCACCCTCCCAGGCACCATCCGCACGGCGGGCCCGCACCACCTCGGCCATGCCGCCTGTGCCCAGCGGGCCGGTCACCTCCCAGGCGCCCAGGCGCAGGCCGGGCTTCAGCAGGGGCTCGGCCTGCGGCTCGGCAGGGGGCACGGTCAGCAGGGCCGGCGTGCCGAGGAAACCCGCTTCATCCGCTTCGTCAGCCGCGGCATGGGACAGCAGGCTGAGCACCTCGGCCTGCACGGCGGGATCGGCGCCGCTGGCGCCAACGAAGGCCTCGCGCTGGCCGGCGGGCAGCTCGCAGGCCTGGTCGAACAGGCGCTTCACATCGGCCCAAAGGGGTGCTTGGTTCGAACTCATGCGAAAGAATACGCAGAAACCGGGCGTGAAACGGCGCAGCCGCCCGGCCAAAATGCCAATCTGGGCACGAGCCCGACGCCGACATGCACTCGCCCGACCTCGACGACCCCTCCCTGACCCAATGGCTCAGCCAGTTCGACGGCCCCGATCCTGCGGCCGGGCAGCGCCTTTTCGAGGCCTTGTACGACGACCTGCGCCGCATGGCCCGTGGCCACATGCGCAAGGAGCACCCAGGGCACACGCTCAGCGCCACCGCACTGACGCACGAGGCCTGGTTCCGCATCGCCGAGCAGAACCGCACCCAATGGCGCAACCGCGGTCACTTCCTGGCCGTGGCCTCGACCATGATGAGGCGCATTCTCGTCAACCACGAACAGGCGCGCCGGGCCGAAAAGCGCAACGCCGAGCTGACCAGCATCTCACTCTCCGGCCTGGACGAGATTGCCCTGCCCGCCGACCGCGACGTGCTGGCCGTGCACGAGAGCCTGCTGGCCTTCGAGGCGGTGGACGAGCGCGCCGCCAAGATCGTCGAGCTGCGCTTCTTCGGCGGCCTGGAGATCGAGGAGATCGCCGAGGCGCTGGGCATCTCCCCGGCCACCGTCAAGCGCGACTGGACGCTGGCCAAGGCCTGGTTGCACCGGGACCTGAACGCCCGGCCCGGCGCCGACTGAATCGGCTCAGCCTTCGGGCGCTTGCCCGGCGCGCTTCAGCCGCTCGCTGTGCCAGTAGACGTCGTCGCCACCCAACCCATCCAGGTTGGCGCGGTTGAGCACGCGGGCCAGCACGAACATCAGATCCGACAGGCGGTTGAGGTACTGGCGCGGCGCGGCGTTGACCGCCTCTGCCGCCGACAGCGCCACCACCGCCCGCTCGGCCCGGCGCGCGATGGTGCGCGCCACATGCGCCAGCGCCGCGCTGCGCGTGCCGGCCGGCAAGATGAACTCTGCCAGCCGCGGCAGCTGGGCGTTGTGCTGCGCCAGCGCCTCGTCCAGCCGCAGCACCGCATCTGCCTTGAGAAGCTCGAAACCGGGGATGGAAAGCTCGCCGCCCAGGTTGAACAGCTCGTGCTGGATGGTCACGAGCAGCTCGCGCACATCGGCCGGCAGCGGCTCGGCCAGCAACACGCCAAGCTGCGAGTTGAGTTCGTCCACATCGCCCATCGCGGCGACGCGCAGGTGATCTTTCGGCACCCGCTGCCCGTCGCCGAGCCCGGTGGTGCCATCGTCACCCGTGCGGGTGGCGATCTGGGTGAGTCGGTTGGCCATGGGAGGAGTGTAGGGCGAGGGCTGTGGAGCGTGCCGGCCCGCGGTGACGCCAGCCTGGTTGACGCAGCCACCGGAGAACGCAGGGTTCACCAAGGTAGCGACCCGTGTGCATCGGCTGGCATCATGGCCTCCCAGCGGCCCCGCCCAAGCCCACCGAGAACTTGTAAGAACGCGCCGCTTTGTACAGGAAATTTAATACTGTATATCCATCCAGTCAAGCGACCAAAAACCCATATGATTCAATCGCTTGCCAACCTCTGGCACCCCCGATCTAGGGAGCAGCCTGCCGACCTAGGCAGCATGGTGCTGCGCCCGAGAACACGTTGGGCGTCTTGCTGTCCTCGAAGCCGTGCTCCACGGCCCGCCAGTCGCCGC